>JAEVZK010000025.1 GCA_023392285.1 Armatimonadota bacterium
CCATGTCGCAAGCGCGAGTATTCCCGCCGATCTGGACAGAAATCGGCTTCGGGACCATGGCCTTGAACTTCTAAAGGAGGTCACCGATCGTGAAGCTGAAGCAATTGAAGCTTGAGAATTTCCGTCAGCACGTCAACTCGAACATTAGGTTCGAAGATGGAATGACCGCGATCGTGGGACCCAACGGCTCGGGAAAGACCACCATTCTTGAAGCAATTACTTACGCCTTATACGGAAAGCAACGGAACAAACGAGCAACACTCCGATTCTTTTGGGCGCAGCCCCGCACGAAGTGCCGGGTCACTCTCGATTTCGAATTTGATGGTCGCACATATATCTTGAGCCGAGGTGAGAATGAAGCTTCGCTCGAAGACGTCACAGAGGATGCGACTACAATCGCTTCTGGAATCTCAGCTGTTGACCGAAAGATTGCGGGACTTCTGCGCCTGAACTATGAGCAGTTCAAGAATTCGTTTTGTGCGGAGCAGAAGCACCTCAGCTTCCTCCAGTTTAATGCCGACTCCAAAAGGCAGGAGCAGGTCGCTCGAATGCTCGGCTTAGATCGCCTCCGAGCCGCTTCCGATCGAGCTCGTACCCTCACTTCTCAGTACCGGGCGCAGATTTCAACTCTCGAGAGCACGCTCGGCGATCCCGACCAGCTTGCTTCCAGCCTCCTGAACGCCAAAGAAGATGTGAAGGCCGCCCAGGCAGCCGTTCTTCAGGCAGAGCGGGTACTCGATCTTTCGAAGGCTGCCCTTCCATCTTCGGAAAGAGCGAGTAAATCGGCCGAGGAATGGCTGAAGTGGACGAAGACCGCAGATGAGGAGCTACGGAGCGCAGATGACTTAAAGGGAGGGCTTCGCTATTGCACCGAGGCCTTCGACAAGGCTGTGGAGCGAACTAAGCGGCGACTTGAAATCCAAAATTCCGCGGACAAATTCTCCAGACTTGAACAGGAAGCAAAGGCGCTCGACCAAGCAAAATCTGCCTACCAGCTATACCGACGCGATGCCCAGCTCGCGGAGCGATTGAGAACTGAGATCAAAGAGGATGAAGAGAACCTCAGTGTTCGCAGAAAAGGCACATTGGAGGAGCTTCGCCGCCTTCACACGCTTGCCGAAGATGAAGCCACGCTCGCTCTGAAGCTTCTTGAGGAATCACGCGAAACATGGACAAAGAAGCGCCACAAGGCCTCGAACGCAGAAGCGAAAGCTAAAGCAGATCGAAAGCACGCCGAAGATGCGCTACTTCGCGCGGACGTGTTGATCGCTCAAGGCAAGTGCCCGCAATGCGGCCAAGCCACATCGGGTGATTTCGTCAAGTCACGCACCCTGCTTGAAGAGGGAGTTGCTAGCGCAAAGACCGCACTCGAGGAAGCCGTCGCCCTACGTGTCCAAACCGATGTTAAGGCCGCAGAGGTCGAGGTGGCGGAATCAAGAGCAGCCAAAGCCCACCAAGATCTGAAGCTAACTTCCCAAGCTCTGCAGCAAGGTGAAATAGAGGCCGCCAAAGAGCACACCATCCGGACGGAGCTCGATAAGAAGTCGCGGCGGCTCGCAGAGTTAGAGCGGAAGCTCGACGCAACACAGGTGAACTATGATGCTGCGCGGCATCAACAGCTCGAAACGGACCTGGAGGGTCTCGCTAAGGTTTACAAGGAATTTCTCTCTCTGGCCAACGCTGAAGATGAATTGGCGGCAGCCGCTAAAAGTCTCGACGAAGCAAAGAACAAAATCGAAGTGGCGCGCACCCGATATCGCACGGCTCTGGAAGAGCGAAAGAAACTGCCTTTCGAATCATCGGAGCAGGCGAATGAGGCAATCGCTAGTTTACGCGATTTGAAAGCAAAAATTCGCGAGCAGGATTTGGACCTGAACCATGGAAGAGAACGTGTGAAAATGGCGGCCAAAATTCTCCAGAGCCAAGAAGAAAAGCTCGAAACTTATCGGCAGAATGAGCTGCGCGTAAGAGAATTGAAGCAGCTGGCGCAACTTAATACCGTTGCGAGCAAGGAACTTCTTAATTTGCGGCAGATCTTGAACACGAACATCTTGCCCGAGCTTGAAGCGAGAGCTTCTGAGAATTTGGCACTGCTTACCAACAATCGATACCCCCGATTGCAGTTGGATGAAGACTTCGAAGCTACGGTAATGGAGGATGATGACACTCCCAAGGCGGTGATTTCGGGCGGAGAGGAAGACGTTGTAGCTCTGGCTTTGCGTCTGGCCTTAAGCGAGCTGATTCAGGAGCGTCAGGGCCGGCCCATGTCGCTCTTGATTTTGGACGAAGTGTTTGGCAGCTTAGATCAAGAACGCCGCCAAGCAGTGCTGGAGCGCCTTCGTGCGATCAAGGGTCGTTTCGACCAGATCCTCGTGATCAGCCACATTGAAGAGATCAACCACGTCGCCGATCACTCCATCACCCTCAGCATCGATCCGGAGCGACACTGCACCGTCGTGGGCGAGGCACCAATCTCTCAGATACCACTCCTTATCTAATCACATCTTAAGACCGCAATAACTGGACCTCAAATTTACCGGGCAGATGTGGAACAAACAGCCTAAGGGGTTCTGGCGGCTATGTTTACGATTATCGGCATTGTAGTGGTGCTTGGCGCTGTCATGGTGGGTTACATCATGCACGGCGGCAACATCGGCGTTCTTATTCAGATTAATGAAATTGTGATTCTACTAGGGGCGGGCTTAGGCTCCTTCCTAGCTGCCAACGGGATGAACAATCTCACAGGGGCTATCAAAGCGGTGATGGGCTTGCTCAAGCCCGATCCCTATACGAAGCCAGCCTACAACGAACTGCTGAAGATGATGTATCAGCTGTTCAACGTCGCAAGAAAAGAGGGGCTCCTCGGACTCGAAAAGCATATCGAGAATCCGGCTGAGAGCGACATTATCAAGAACTTCCCCACTTTTCTGGCCAACCATCACGCCACCGCCTTTATGTGCGACACGATGAAGGTCATCCTTACTGGGGCGGTCGGTCCTCATGACTTGGCGGAAATGATGGAGCTCGACCTCGAGATCGCACACCACGAAGCCAAAGTTCCGGCCGATGCGATTCAGACGGTGGGCGATGCGATGCCTGGTTTCGGAATCGTTGCCGCGGTGCTTGGCGTGATCATCACGATGGGCAAGATCGGAGGCGCGGCCTCCGAGATTGGAGAGTCGGTCGCGGCCGCACTCGTGGGCACGTTCATGGGAATTTTGCTCGCGTACGGAATGTTCGCTCCCGTTGCTAGAGCAATCGAGCTCCGGCTAGGATCTGAGGGGCAGTACCTCAACTGCATCCGATACGCACTCTTCAGCTTCGCTCGTGGAGAGTCGCCGATCACGTGCGTTGAATTCGCCCGCCGAAACATCGAACCCTCCGTCCGCCCCGGATTTGCGGAAATGGAAGCGAGTGTGAAGGAGAAGGCTGCTTGAGCTTTGCTGAAGCCAGTGCACAGTCTCCAGTTTCCGGTAAGTCAATGATCACTTGCCTCAGCTTTGGAGCGCCGGAGCGCGTAAAGAAGTCTTGCGACCTCGTGCAGGAGTGCTTCCTCGATGTCTACGGACGCCAAGAAACCGAGCAATCTACTGAGCTCGAGCTGTGTTTGGAGCTCTCGGACGCTACCCATGGCGATTCCAAGGAAGTGGCAAAGTTCGCCACTAGAGTTCCGACCGTGTCCTTCGGCGATATTCGACGGGATGGAAATTGCAGCCCGGCGCATCTGAGAACACAAACCGAAGCGCTCGGCTTCCGGCAAGCTATCGGTCAACAAGTAAATCGCTTTCGCAAGTTGCATCGACTTTTGCCACACGATCAGTTTTTCGTGTCCCTGCACGAGAATCTCTGGAGGCAAACTCCATGCCACTCGCGTCACCGTATCTTCTGCCTGACATCCGGTGACGGTCAACTGGCAACTGTGAACGGATAACTCACATGGACACCCCAATTATCATCAAAAAGAAAAAGGTGGTCGGTCACGGCGGACACCATGGCGGATCGTGGAAGGTGGCTTACGCCGACTTCGTCACCGCAATGATGGCGTTCTTCATGGTCATGTGGATCATGGGACTGTCAGATGAGACGAGGGCCAGTATTCAGGGCTACTTTAATGATCCGCACGGCTTTATGAAGAATCTGCCGCGAACCAAGACCGTCATCGCCCTGAACGGCATGCCCACTCCACAGCCTGGGCAGAGCAAGTCCCACGAAGCCACACCCTTTGAGAAGGAACATGATGCAACGAAGAAGCTCGAACAGCAGCTGAAGAAAACAATCGACGATCCAAAGCTCCTGAAGGAAATTGCGACGCATGTTGACATTCAGCTCACGCCAGAAGGTCTGCGGATTGAGTTCCTTGAGGACAAGAATGACTTTTTCCAATCGGGTGGGGCCGTTCTCAAGCCAAGTGCACTGAAGGTCGTCAAACTGCTTGGTCCCAAGATCGCGGCTTCCGGCAGACCCATTATCGTTGAAGGTCATACCGACTCCGTCCCGTTCGCTGGCGATCCCCTTCGCAACTTCACCTTGAGCACGGAGCGGGCAGCATCACTTCAGAACGCGCTTGGCAGAGCTGGTGTACCTGCTAACAAATTCCTCTACGTGAAGGGACTGGCTGACAAGGAGCTGCGAGACCCGGCGCACCCGATGAGTGCCATTAACCGTAGGGTCACAATTTTGCTCCCCTTCACCACGCCGAAGAACGCAAAGATCGATTTTCCAAAGGAAGAGGCGAGGCAGGTGGTTCGCGAAAGTCTCCTTCCCGGCGTGAGCCTGAAGCCAGCCAAGCCAAACATCGCGGACGTTGATCCAAAACCCCATAAGGAGTTTTTCGACCACTGAGGCTAATCGCGAAGATAGCTCGTCCCTAACCTGAACATGGCTCAATTGGCAGGAAGCCTTTGGAAGTTGAACCTTGTGCGCGTTGTGGTGGTGGATGTCACGGATGACTACACCCTGATGCAGCCGCCCATGCCCTCGACCTTTTACCCTGTCCTCGAGGAGGTGTGGCTGCCGCGGCACAACCTCACCAAGTATTTGGCCAAAGACGATCTGGTTAGCGGCTACCTATATGATTGGCACGAGATGGCCATGACCGACGACGGCAGTTGGTATGTGGGAGTCGTAAGCGCTTCGCTGGCTCTTCCATCGATTGCGAACGCTTGAAAGGTCGTTCGCTCGATCCATCTCCAACCGGGATCGCATGGTGGCGAGAATTTAGAAGGCACCTGCTCGAGCGACATCATCAATCATCGTCAGCGATTGTGGTGGCAGGCGTTCCATCGAAGGCCTCGATTTTGGGAAAGGGAAATCGCGCGCCAATGCGGCTTTTTCTTTCGTGCTCGCCGCCAACAATTTTTCCGGTTGTTGCGTCGACGAAGATCTTGCGTAATTGACGGACCCAAGTGAAACTTCCGCAATAAATGCCGTTCCAACGTAGTCGACACCGAGATAGTTAATGGCAAAGACCGAGGATCGATTGTAAATTTCAGGGTGCGACGGGTCGCGCTACCCCACTATTCAAATCCGGTGCTAAAGAGGAGAATTGCCTCCAGCGATGCGGAATACTGTAGGTCATGAGGTGCCGCATTGGGATCGACGCGAGGTCATATCGTCGTTCGACATCAGGAATCGGCACTTATACGCGAGAGCTGCTCACTCGGCTGCTTCCGCTAGGCCGTGCCAACGATTACATCGTTTACCTAACGGAAGACGATCAAGCCGAGTGGAACATCGTCCTGCCGCACGTGACGACTCGTCTCGTGCCATTTCCATACTTCAGCCCGAAGGAGCAAACCCATCTGCTGAAGATGTTGGTGGCTGACAATCTGGACCTCGTCCATTTTCTCAATTTCCCGCATCCGATTCGTTACCGAGGCAAGTTCGTCGTTACCCTTCACGATCTCACGATGTTCCTCTTCCCCTCTCATACTCAGAAAGGCAGTGGACTCGTCAGAAAGGTCGGGTTTCAGCTTGTTTTCCGTCACGCGATGAAAAAAGCCGACAAGGTTATCGCCATTTCGAAGAACACAGCATCTGACGCGTCGCGCCTCTTTAAAGTGCCGAGTGATCGCCTAAGCGTGATCTACGAAGGCGGGCCAACTGTCGCTACGGGTGGAGAACGCCGCTTGCCCGATTCGATCGTTGGCGATGACCCATTTTTTATCTTTATCAGCGCATGGCGTTCCCATAAAGGATTGCTGACGCTCATCGAGGCGTTCGAGAAATTCAAGCATGAAGGTGGACATCCGCATCGTCTCGTGCTCGTCGGGAACGCACGGTCGGCACCGCCGGACATTCTCACTGCTCTCGAACATTCCTCCGTCAAAGACCAGATCGTGCGAACCGGATTCATTTCCGATGAAGACCTATCTGCAATGTTGGGTGCCGCCGACGCGCTCATTATGCCTTCCGAATACGAAGGGTTTGGCCTTCCAGTCTTGGAGGCGTTTGCTGCCGGAACTCCGGTCATTTCGGCTCGCAACAGTTCGCTGATCGAGGTTGGTGGCGAGGCGGCTCTGTTCTTTCCCACATCAGATGCGGAAGCTCTAGCGGACTGTCTCCGCCAAATCAGCAACGATCCCACGAGAATGGAATCCATGAGAGCGCTCGGATATCGGCAGCTTGCCCGATTTTCCTGGGACACTTGCGCCGAGCAGACGCTGGCCGTCTACGGTGAAGTTTTGGGGAAGTCTTAACTAAGTCGCTTGAGGACTTGGTGGATCGTGTAGGGCTCGAACCTACGACCCGCTGATTAAGAGTCAGCTGCTCTACCATCTGAGCTAATCACCCATACGCCACGAAGCGTCGCCGGTCAGCGGCGTTGGCCGCGTCAGGCAGGGGGCGTGTACCAA
>JAEVZK010000038.1 GCA_023392285.1 Armatimonadota bacterium
CGTCGCGAACGCTGTACCAAGCTCCGCGTGCAAGACGTCGCCGGTGAGCGAGACGACCGGTAGGTCATCTCCCCCGCTGAAGATATTGAACTCATAGCCATGCACGTTCTGAACCGCGAACTGGTCAGTCCCAGCTAAACCAAACGTGAAGCTGCTCAGCTTGCTAGCCTCTCCGACGCTAAAATCATCGATGGCGATGATGTCGTACTGCTGCAGTGGACTGTCATAGCGCTGTGAAGAGAAGGCATATCCATCTGGCGTAAACGTCCCGCCAATCTGATCGAAAATGGCGTCCGCTCGTGAAGAACCCACCAGCGCTGTTAGGACTGAGACGACGAAAAGAGGTTTGATTGCGCTCATACCCCAACAAGGCAGCCAATTTCATGCCTTGTCGGGACAAACAGCCGAAAACCAGCCATCTTACGGGAGGTCTCTTAGGGCCACGTCATCCCGACTGGAGCGCCACCCTGCTGCCCGGAACGGAAGGGATCTGACCGCGCGAGCACTCGTTTGCAGGCTGGCAACGGGTTTAGAAACAAGCAGCCGTCAGACTCAGATCCCTCTTTAGAACCGGGGGACGGCCCAAACTCGGGATGACCCTAGTTTGTTTGGATCATCACGCCGTCATAGTGGTGGGTCCTAGAGGTGTTTTTGCACACTGGAGTTCTCAGCCGTAGAATATACGCAATGTCGTCGAGCTGCTGCGGAACAAGCAACGCCGGATCCGTCCTCGGGGGCGGTTGGTGGAGGTTACTGCGTGATCCGCAGACCGTCCTGACGGCCCTCTGCGGGTTAGCCTTGGTCGCAGCCTTGATCAGCGGCAATGTCTGGGTGGCGGTCGCGGGAACCCTTTTTGGGGCTTATTTTGCCTTAAATTCAGCTTGGAGCAGCCTGAAAGAACGGTCGGTCGATGTCAATCTCCTGATGGTCATCGCCGCAGTTGGAGCGATCGTCATCGGCGAAGTTCTCGATGCAGCGGCGCTCCTTTTCCTGTTCAGCTTGTCGAGCACCTTGGAATCCATCGCGATGGCGAAGACACGTTCTGCCATCGAGGGACTGGTCAAGCTGCGGCCAAGCGAGGCGATTCGGATATCCCCCCTCGGGGAAGAGCGGGTACCGGTGGAGTTGCTGCAAGTCGGCGATCGCATCCGTATTGCCCCCTTTGAATCGGTCCCCGTGGACAGCGAAATTCTGCAAGGAGCGAGCCAGGTCGACCAGAGCACAATGACTGGCGAATCCGCTCCCGTCGCAAAGCGAGAACGAGACCCTCTGCTTGCAGGCACGCAAAACTTGGAAGGATCGCTGATTGCCGAAGTGAAAGTGCGATCGGGCGACAGCACACTCGATAAGATCGTCGAGCTAGTTTCAGATGCTCAGGAAAACAAGGCTAGCGGCGAAAGGATTAGCCAATGGTTTGGGCAGCGCTATACCTTTTTTGTGCTGGGCAGCTTCCTTGTAAGCCTGGTCGTTCGCCTAATCTTCGTGCACGAGCCTTTCCACCCGGCGCTGCTCTCGTCGCTCACCCTGCTCGTCGCGCTGAGCCCATGCGCGCTGGTGATCTCGACTCCCGCTAGTACACTCAGCGCCTTGACTTGGGCTGCGCGGCACGGTATTTTAATTCGCGGCGGCAGCTTTATTGAAATTGCCGGCCGAGTGGATACCGTCGTCGTCGACAAAACTGGAACCTTGACAATCAGTAAGCCGCGCCTAGAGGAAATCTGCCTCTGCGCTCACGAGCATGCCACGGTGGGCGGTAGATGTGTCGATGATGAAAAGTGTTGGCGGGGCGGGGCGTCAATGTCCCCAGAGGCTGCGAGAATTCTCCAAGCCGCTGCTGCAAGTGAACAGTACAGCAGTCATCCGGCCGCGGAGGCGATTGTGGCAGCCGCGCGGCAGCACGGGCTCGATATTCCTGAAGCAATCAACCAGCGCGTCGAACCTGGCCTTGGGGTGAGCGCTACTGTAAACGACCGCAGCGTGATCGTTGGGCAGCTTCGCTTCCTGCGTGAAAATCTGGAAGTGCCAGAGGAATTTGTCCAGCATACAAAGGAACTTCAGGCAAGGGGTCTGACCGTCGCGCTGGTGGCATACGGAGATGAACTCGCCGCATTTGGCTTGCGTGACGAACCTCGGGAGTACGCCCGACAGTTGGTTGCCGATCTTCATGCGCTGGGTTCCGAGCACGTTCAGATGATCACGGGAGACACGAAAGAGACCGCCGCCGCGATCGCGAAGGAGGTCGGGCTGGACAGTTTCCGAGCCGGACTCCTTCCCCACGAGAAGAACGAGATCGTAGGAGAACTTGCATCAAGCGGCAAAACGGTGATGATGGTGGGAGATGGCGTGAACGATGCGCCTGCCTTGGCCAGCGCATCGATTGGAGTGGCGATGGGCGGTCTTGGAAGCGATATCGCGCTGAACTCCGCGGATGTCGTTTTGATGCATGACCGCTTGGAGAGCATTCCCGAGCTCATTCGGCTCGGGCGGCGCACCAACCGCATCGTGGCCGCGAATCTCATCTTTGCGACGGGAGTGATTGCTGTCCTTACGATTGGCTCACTTTTCGCTGAACTTCCGCTTCCCCTGGCCGTGATCGGTCATGAGGGTTCGACCGTGATCGTCATTCTCAATGGCCTCCGGCTGCTGAGGGGTCCGCTCAAATCCTGACACCCGATGTGATCGTTGTGGGTGCTGGCGCGGCCGGCATTCTCGCGAGTTGGCGAGCCGGGCGACTTGGTGCCAAGGTTCTGCTCCTTGAGAAAGGTCCACGCATCGGCACAAAAATCTTAGTCTCGGGCGGCGGCAAATGCAACATCACCCACGACGGTCCGATCTCGGAAGTGCTACGCGCGTTCCGCGCTAACGAGGCGCAATTTCTCAGACCCGCGATGTATCAATTCACCAATCAACAGGTGTTGGAATTGTTCACTGCGAAAGGCCTGAACGTATACACAAGGCCGGACGGCAGGGTCTTTCCAGTGGACAAGAACGCAAAGGACGTGGTGGCGATCCTTGGCAAGCACCTGGCCGAGGCCCACGTGGATGTACGGCTGAATTCCGCCGTCAAGCGCATCCGTGAAACACATTCCGGCTTCGAAGTGGAAACCGCTACCCAATCATTTCGGGCAGGGAAATTGATCCTCTCGGTGGGCGGCAGTTCGTATCCTGGCACCGGCACCACCGGCGATGGCTATCCATGGGTTAAGCAGTTGGGGCATTCTCTCGTGCCAATCCGGGCCGCTCTCGCACCGATTTATCTTCAGACGGACTCTGCTTGGGCAGAATGGTCCGGCATCGCCCTTCGAGACGTCATCCTCAAGGCGAAGCAGGGAAGAGAGATCGCCCGGTGGCGAGGCGATCTTCTCTTTACCCACCATGGACTGTCCGGTCCATGTGCGCTCGGCGTCACCCGGGAAATCGCCGAGCGTCGAGAACACGCCACGAGGGTAGAGGTCGATTTGCTGCCTGACGTGCCTCACGAAAGCCTTAGAGCAAACATCGGTGAATGGATAAAGGCGAATCCAAAGAAGCTGTTTTCCACATTCTTGGAAGAAGTCGTCCCCTCTCGGCTAGTCGATCCCTTAGCCCGAGCGGTGGGAGCCAATCCTTCTGTGGTGCTCGCGGGGTTGGGGGGCAAGAGCCAAAATCGACTGGTGGAGGTCCTGAAGGCATGGCCGCTCGGGCTGGTGCGTACAATCCCGCTCGAAAAAGGTGAAGTCGTCGCAGGCGGAGTACCGCTCGACGAAGTGGATCAGCGCACGATGCGCAGCCTGCGCTGTGAAAACCTCTTTCTGTGTGGCGAACTTTTGGATATCGCTGGTCCGGTCGGAGGTTATAACCTACAGGCGGCATTCTCCACCGGTTACGTCGCGGGGGATGCAGCGGCTAGAAAAATTTTGGATAATGCCTGATTCCTCTCTGATCGATGGCGACTAGGTCGAATCGAAAAGGACGGCCAACTTGCTCCGTGTCCAGCAGGTAACGCTCTGCGGCTTCCGACAGATGTTTGACTTTAAGATCGTCGATGGACTCTTCCGGGCTGGTCCATCGACCGGAGCGCTCTTTGACCTCGACGAACACAAGCACGTCGCCATCTAGCGCGATAAGGTCGATTTCGCCACCACGCACTGTGTAGCGGCGTGTGATGATCGTGAATCCGGCATCAATGAGGAATGCGGCGGCCCGATCTTCGGCTTCTCGGCCTAGTCGGCGAAGGTCAGGCATGGCTGATCCTCGGTTCGAAACGGTCTGAAAGATCGACGATGAATGTCACACGGTCCGAGTTCTTCGATCGCCGCAAAGTGCTGGGGTGTCGAATACCCAAAATGCCTTTCGAAGCCGTAGCCGGGATACTGGGCCGCATACGCGGTCATGATCCGATCTCGTTCCGTCTTCGCCAAAATCGAAGCGGCAGCGATGCAGGCGAGCTTCGCGTCACCATCGATCACTGCAGTTCCGCTGACGCCGGGAGGAAGGATGTGGCCATCGACGTAAATCGCTTCAGGCTTCTCCCCTAAGCGTTCCAAGGCACGCTTCATGGCGGCCATGCTCGCCCACAAGATGTTGAGTCGGTCGATCTCCTCCACCTCGGCTCGTTCGACCGCATAGATGGCGCGAGCCTTGATCCGCTTTTCGAGATCAAATCGAGCCTTGGCGTCTAGTTTCTTTGAGTCGTCGATGCCCCCATAACGAAAGCCTTTTGGAAGGATGACGGCGGCCGCCACCACGGGACCGGCAAGCGGTCCCCTTCCCGCCTCATCCAATCCAGCGGCGTTAGGAAAGTGCTTCAGACGGCGTGGCTTCATAGGGCAATCTCCGAAAAGGTCAAGTCGAACACTTCGGCGAAACATTCGATGATGAGCGGCTTGACCTCCTCTACAGTTACCCGACGGCCGAGCGCTTTGGTAAGACTCGTCACGCCGTAATCCATGATTCCGCAAGGAACAATGAGATTAAACGGGGCGAGGTCGTTGTCACAGTTCACGGCGATGCCATGGATCGAAACCCACCGGCTGACCTTGATGCCGATGGCGGCAACTTTCTGGTTTTCGATCCACACGCCGGTGTGCGGTGGGAACCGGCGACCACTCAAGCCGAGTTTCTCAAGCAGAAGAAGAATCGTTTGCTCAAGGTCTCGAAGCCATCGGTGTAGGTCCTTTCCGAGTTCGGCGACGTTGAAGATCGGATAGATGACGAGTTGGCCCGGCCCATGAAAAGTGACATCTCCGCCTCGTCCGGTCCGCTCCACCGCGATCCCCCGTTCACGATATTCGGCTTCAGTGAGCTTCAGGTTCTCCGCGTGAAAGTTTGCTCCAAGCGTGAGAACGGGTTCATGTTCGACGAGCAGCAGCGTGTGGGGCTGACCTTCAAGCACTCTTTCCTGGGTACTGAGTTGAATCGAGAGAGCCTCCGGATAGGTTCGTCGTCCCAAGTCCTGGATCAGCGCTTTCATTCGGAAGGGTTGGCGATCATCAGAACGCGATGGCCATCGAGCGTGCGGTTCAGGTCGATCAGGTTTTCATCGATAAGATGCTCTGCTACGGTGTCGGAGACGACAATCCCGCCAATGGGCGAAACCGATTCCATGTGGGCAGCGATATCGATCACCTCCGTGAACTGCACCTTACCGACATCGCCTGCTACCTCGCCTGCGTGCAAACCAATCCGCAGCCGAAATGGACGCTGCAGGCGGTTGTCGTCCTTGTTAAAGCGGTAGATGTCGGTTTGAAGGCGCTTCGCGGCGGCAAGCGCACTGTCGCAGGTCGAAAATGCGACGACCGCGCCATCTCCGGCAGTGGAATGGATCCTGCCTCCCAAGGGGACGCTGATGTTTGCAATCCATTCCTGATATTCACGGAACGTGTATTCGACGAGAAACGGGTCGGCGTCGGACTTCATTTCGGAGCTCCGAGCCGCATCCACGACCATAATGCAGACCCTGCCAGCCTCATTCGAGAGCCGCCATTGAATCCGAACCATCTCGCCTAATAAGGTGGCTTGATCGTTTGTGGCGAGATTGTGCTCGAGCAGCGCACGACTCTGTACCCTCGCCCCGAGATATCCCGCATAGGAGAGCGCAGTCAGGAACGCAAGGCTTGTCAAATCGCCAATCCACGTGTCGATGTTCGAAAAGTGCTTTAGGTTGTAATCCGCCGAAATGTGAATTCTAAATCCCACGCGTGAACCAATGATGTCCACGGCGAGGATGAGGAGCCTCACCGCCCATTCACCGGCATAAATCGCAAGCACACCGGTTAAGACCCTTAATGGATCTCGCGCCAGAAAGCCCTGAAAGATGTAGTACAGAACGGTTGAGAGCCCAATGAGGAGGAGGCCGAAGAGCCAAACGCTCAGTTGGGTGCCAACCGAATTGGGATCGATGCCAGCAACCGCGGAGCCGAGATACTGAAGGAAAGAGACGGCCGCGCCGAAGATCAGATTCGGCAGGTAAGGATTCTTTCGATAAGCCTGAATGAATGGGGAGCCGCTCAGGAAGGATGACGTGTCGCCCGGACGCGGATAGGCGGTCGTTTGAAGACGTTCCTGAAGCTCAAAGTAGCGCTCCAAGAGGTCCTGCCGAGTCATCTGCTCCTCTTTCCGATCCATGTTCCGGATGTAGAAGTAGCCGCCAACAATGGAAGCGAGAGCCCCTGCGCCGGTGTACATCAGGGCGAGCATAAACATGCCCAGACTGCCGAAAACAATCCCCAGCAGAGGCGCATCTTCGTGGCGGGAGATCTGCAGCACGGCGATCAGAAGAGTCAGCGCACCCCACAAGAACAGCCCCCCGTACACCGCATTACGCGAGCCACGGTGCCTGTAATAAACCGACATATGGAGAACGAGAGTGACAAGAATCGCGAGAGCGATATAGACTCCGCTCGCACCCACCGAGCCCTGAACCGTGCCCGGCGTGTCCTGGCTCATGCCCGCTCCAACCACGATCTGGCGCTGGCTGTCAGGGCCGTTGTCGAACTGACTCGAAATGATGCCGAGCGACAGGCAAAGCACGAAGGTGACAATCACGAAGAGGAGGGGCTTTGAGGTCGCGCCTAACCAGAGATGGCGCACGAAATCCCAGAACGAGTGCCACATTCCCGGCCCTCGGTCCTGACGTGCTGATTCGTAACGTGGCGATGAGCGAATGTTTTGCAGCACGCTGGCGACGAACGCCTCATCCAGATTGAATTGATCGGCAAGCACCGACGGCTTCTTCTCAGCCGCTTCCGGATAGGCGCGAAGATGCGCGACCAACTCGTTGGCAGCCGTTAAGACAGACTCGTTCGATGTCTGGGAAAGCATCCTCTCTTCAACCTAGGCAAAGATGTTACTAGAGAACTTGTCCCGGAGTTGCAGATAAGATTTCGACGACCGGGGCTCAGAGAAGCTCCCGAACTTGCTGCACGCGATCTTTGGGGCAAACGAGGACGCCATGCTCAGTCGCGACGACCACAACCCCTTCCAGGCCGATGACGCCGATCTTCTGATCCGTTTTGGAGACGAGTATGCACCCAGATGAGTCGATAGCCTTGACGTCACCCTCCGTGACGTTGCCATCCTGGCTCCGGCGGGTTCGGTCCAGAGAATCCCAACTGCCCAAGTCATCCCAATCGAAAGCGGCAGGAATCGTGGAGATTCTGCTAGATTTCTCCATCAATCCTTTATCCACCGAGACGCGTTCCAGCTCCGTAAAGGCTTCGGGCTCGGTCGCCATCCTGCCATAAATTGCGGATTCGCACGCTGAGGCTTGACGGAGTTCTCGGTCGAAGGCGTCCAGACGCCAAACAAACATCCCACTATTCCAAAAGAAGTTGCCCCGCGCGAGGAACTCGGCTGCCCTTTCGAGAGTGGGTTTTTCATGGAAAGCCGCGACTCCAAATCTCACATCAGAGGCTTCGATATATCCGAAGCCGGTGTCGGGGCGAGTGGGGCGAATGCCGATCAAGACGAGATTCCCGCTGGAATCGGCCTCTGCGATGCACTGCTCGAGGGTTTCTTGAAAGCGCTCGGTCGGGGAAATCGCGTGGTCGGCGGTCAGAATCGTGACGACGGTATCCCCCTTGAATCCGCGGGAGATTAACTGGGCCTGAGCAAAACAGATTGCGGGGAGGGTGTTTCTTGGGCTCGGCTCCACCAAGACGTTATCCGGGTCGACCAGATTCGCGGCACGAATCGCATCGGCAACACGTGGGCCAGTCGCAATGAAGGTGTGATCACGGCCGACTAATGCCGACGATCGCTCAACAGATTCTTGAAGCAGCGACTTCTCGGGATTATTCAGGTTGAGCAGCTGCTTTGGCATACTCGGCGTCGAAGCGGGCCAAAACCTCTCCCCAGATCCTCCGGCCAAGATAATCGCCGCTCGCGCTGCCATAAGGAGAGATTACTGCGTTCCGCGTTTTGCGATGACGAAATCTCCAGTCTCGGACCTAATGGCGAAGTGATCGTCATCTTGCCAGGTAATCACCGACACGGTGTCTTTCGAGAGCACCTCGTTCATCGCCTGCAGGTCTTTACGACTGGCAGCGTAATCCTTGACCTGCCACTCCGCGACGTGCCGATATAATTTGTCTTCTTCATAGCGATAGGTCCCGCTGATGCAAAGGGTCGCAAGGCTCGACTTCGCGATGCCGTCGAAGGTGCCGTCCGGTTTGAATGTGAGCGTGCCGGTTTGGTCAACTCCGTTTGTCTGCCAAGCGCCCGTGATGGAGCGTTCCTTGCGGCAGCCGACCAGGGCAATCGCAATCAGCAGTAGGAGAATTGCACGCACATGGTAATTGTCGGCAACAGGCGAGTTATTCTAAAGGTAGGACGCGCTCCAACATGGGTGAAGTGGAACTCCAAATGTCCGAAACGGCTCGGGCGGCACTGATCAGGATTGAGCAGGTAGCCGGGCGAGTCCCGGAAATCTCATGGTTTGCACAATTTCCCAATCCCGAGGAAATCGTCCTTCGCTTTGAGCAGTGGCTTCTGGCCACCACCGCTCCCGGTTTTTACGTCGATAGTCTCGCCGAAAATGCGACGGCTCGCAGGAAGCTCCTGATGGTGCTCGCCGCCAGCCATACGATTTCCGACATGCTGATCAAAAACCCTGATCTGGGCTCGATTTTCTTTGATTCGGAAGAACTGGCCCATTTTCAAGGCCGCGACGAGATTGTCGCGGCGGGCGCCAAACTTCTGGAATCGTGCAGCTCCTACTCGCACCGGCTTGATCGACTGCGCTACCTGCAGCAGCGGGTGATTTTGCCGATTGTCGTGAACGATCTTTGTGGAACATGGCGACCTCCCCGTGTTTGGAAAGCGCTTTCCGAACTGGCGGATGCGTTAATTTGCCTCACCCGCGATGTCGTCTGGGCTGAATTCAAGCGCCAAGATCCCGGTCGAGGCCGATGTCCAGTTTCCGTCATCGGCTTCGGCAAGCTCGGCGGGCAGGAGTTGAACTTTAGCAGCGACATCGATCTTGTCTTCGTGACCGACGAGGAGCCGTCCAGTGAGCTCTCGCGGTTCTGCGAGATGTTTGTGCGGGCAATGACCGACAAGATGGGCCGTGGCCAGCTCTACCGGGTCGACCTCCGTTTGCGTCCATACGGTGGGGCAGGCGCAATCGTCGGATCAATCCGATCTTATGAAAACTATTACCGGCTTTACGCCGAACCCTGGGAAATTCAGGCGCTGATCCGCTCCCGGATGCTTTGCGGATCGGAAGAAGTTCAGGCGCGCTGGAACTCTATCCGAAGGGAGCGCTGTTTTCCGGCAACGGTACCGACGGAGTGGATCGACTCCGTGCTTGAGATGCGAGCGCGAACTGAGGATTGGGCGGCTGACGAGGACATCAAGCGGGGCAGCGGCGGGATTCGCGACGTCGAGTTCTTTTCACAGGTGATGCAGATGGTCCACGGCCACGGATCGCCGGAACTGCAAGTGGCGAATACCCTTGACGTAATAGCCGTTCTGCAACAGCTGCGATTGATCGATGATTTCACCGGCTCCAACCTTCGGAACGGATATACGTTTCTGCGGCAGCTAGAGCATCGAATCCAATTTGAAGGGGGCGCTCAAACTCATTCGGTTCCCACTTCCGAGGCGGCGCAGCTTCGATTGGCTCACCTCATGGAGTTAGAAACAGCCCAACAGCTCCTCGACAATTTAAGTCGGCATCGGCGTACAATCGAGAACTTGTACCGTTCCGCTTTGCATCCGCAGGAAGAACAAACCAACGAGCGAGCTTTTCTTGCTTCTGAACTCGGCGAAGCCGGAAAACCAGTCCTGCACTGGTTTGACGTCCTTCCCGGCTCCCCTGAGTTTTACAAATTGCTTGCCAGCAACCGGGATTCCATTTCGCGCGTGCGCAAGATCGCGCTGTTTGCCCCGAAGCTGCTGACTCACCTCCAGAGTTCGTTGGAATTGACAGAGCTGGTAGTTTCCGGTGAAGTCGAGGAGCCGTTCGACCCGAGTGAAAGTCTCCAGTCGCTGCCCTTCGACGCCTCACCGAAGCGCGTTGCCACGATGTTTACCGCTGCGTGGGTCCGACATTGCGCCTCGTGGGTCTTTGCTCCCGACTTCCCCCTGAGCAGGAGCCTCTCCGAGCTGTCTTCGACGCTGATCCGCCACGTCGCGTCACGCTTGGGAGCAACCTTCGATATTGTAGGTTTAGGATCGCTTGCGTTAGGCAACATGTCGCCTGATTCGGATGCCGACCTCCTGTTTCTCGTCTCCAAAGCCGACCTGCACCAAGACGCGGAGATGAACGCCCAGTTCTTCGTTTCATTTTTCGAACAGCTGAAGCGACTTGGCGCACCCGTTGCAGTCGACCTGCGGCTCCGGCCGCAGGGCCGAGTGGGATTACTTGCCAGAACGTACGAAGGCTTTGCGAAATACGAGCTGGAAGATATGGAGATGTGGGAACGGTTCGCCCTGGGACAATCCATCCTCGTTCGAGGAGACGCCGCCGCCCGACAGCTTGTGAGGAAGGCTGCCTATGCGCAGCCACTGACGCCCGAGCGTCTCAAGGAGTTGCTCGAGATGAAGCGCCGAATCGAAACGGAGCGCGTCTCGCCGCAGCATCTCTGGCGCGACGTCAAAATCGGCGCTGGCGGCATCGCGGATATCGAATGGCTCGTACATATTCTCGAAATGCGGTATCCGACGGCGACCAAAGCGCATCTTTCGGAAGACTTTCCATCGCGAATCAGGACGCTAGCTGCCGCGCAGCTTATTCACCTGATCGAAAGGGATACTCTGCTGGAAGCTTATCGGTATCTGGTGACCCTCCGAACGTGGCTGAACTTGCAGAACCTGGGATCGCTCGTTCCTGAAAATCCAGACAAGCTGGACCGCCTTGCCAGCTCGATGGGCTTCGAGAATGGCAACGCGTTCTTGGCTCACCACACCCGAACGGTGGAGGCGGTGAGGGCGATCTACCTCGAAGGTATGGAGCGGCTACGAGCTTGACCCTTGCCCTTCTTTTTATCGTCGCCTATCTCGTCGGATCCATTCCTTTCGGACTCCTCGTGACCAAGGCGAAAGGCATTGATATCAAGAAGGTTGGCAGCGGCAACATCGGGGCGACGAATGTGAAGCGCGCCCTCGGGTTGAAGTGGGGAATCGCCGTCTTCGCTTTTGACATGGGCAAAGGGTTGGCTCCCGCGCTGGTGGCTCAACAGTTGGATGGCAGGCAATGGATTTGGTTTCTCACTGGCTTCGCGGCGGTGCTCGGACACGTCACTTCACCGTTTATGAAGTTCCGGGGCGGCAAAGGAGTTGCGACCTCGCTAGGCATGGTAGTGGGCTCCGCTCCGGCGGTGGCATTGGTAGGAATCATCGTGTTCTCAGCGGTTCTGGCGATCAGCCGCTACGTCAGCTTGGCGAGCATCGTCGGGGTTCTCAGCGCCCTCCTCGCAGGGATATTCTTGCCCGACCAATCTAGATACCTTATTATCGGTTACGCGGTGCTCCTCTTGTTCGTCGTGATGACTCATCGGGCGAATATCCGTCGATTAATTGAAGGGACTGAAAATAAGTTCACCTTCAAGGACAAGTAGCGCGATCAACTACCATGACCTTGCGAGACATCGTCTTCAATCATCCGGAGATACTAGGTTTAACTTGCATCGCCTGGTGTGCGGTCGCGATTTGGGTCGTATCGCTCGTCGGCTGGATGATCCAAGGGGAGGTTGAGCTCGCCTTTGGGGTGGTCGGAATCGCAGTGGCATTTGTGCTCGCCTTTTGGGTCATGCAGCCGCCCTTGCCATATCTGCGATTCGTATCCTTCGCGGCCGTCGTGGGGATGGTGGTCATTTACCCATCGCTGCGACAAGCGCTCAACCAGCGGCAACTAGCTTCGATCGATATCGAATCGATGATGAACGCCTATCACCTGCTTAAACAAAAGCCGGACAATGCAATGGCCAAGTTCAAATTGGCACGAGTTCTCTACGATCGCGGCCAAGTTGAACCCGCCCTGTCGCTGGGTGCCGCGATCATAAAAGACATGCCCGAGAAGCTCTTTCCAGACGAAAACCGCCTTTTTGGCCGCTGGAAGCGCAATCATAGGCAAGTGAATGTCGATCGACCGATACTCTGCCTCGACTGTGGCACCGCAAATTCGGGCGGAGACATTTATTGCCGTGGTTGCGGTCGGGATTATCTCATCGACATCGCGCGAGGGCGATGGGTGGGGCGCGATTACGCCCGTAAGCTGCTGGCGGGGTGGATTGCCGCAATCGCGGCGATCGGGGGAATGCCTTTCGCAGCGACCCTCCCAGCCGCCTTCGCGATTCCCATTATCGTCGCTCTCTTAGTGGGCGCGCTGGTTCTTCTTTTCATCGCCTTCAAAGCGGGAGGACCCCGAAAGCGATGATGAAGATGATGGATCGATACATCATCCGAGAGATGATTGTGCCGTTCGTCGCCGGAGCGCTCGTGATTGCGCTCCTATTCGATGCCAATCAACTTATTTACGTGCTGAAAACCTTCACCATTCAGAACGTGCCTGGCATCGCCATGCTGCAGGTGATTCTGCTTCGCACCCCCTACTGGCTCAACATCACGCTGCCCGCAGGCGTTTCTCTCGCCGCGTCCCTTGCGATCACTCGAATGGCGCGCGAGTCGGAGATCGTCGCTCTTCGGGCATGCGGGGTCAAAATGTTTCGCATCGTGCTGCCCGTGGCGATGTTCGGCTTCGTGGTCGCGATTGGAAACTTCTTTCTAGTTGAGCGAGTTATCCCTAAAGCAGAAGCGAAGGCGCACAGCTTGGAACTGGAAATCGGGATGGCGAACGCCATACCGGAATTCAAGACGGACATTTGGGTGACTCTTCGAGATTATCATGCGACCTTTCGGAAGATCCACCGAAATCCCGATGACTCGATCGATGTCGAGGGCATCGTCCTCGGCCAGCGCAAGGGCGACAACAGCGTGAGCTATACCTATGCCGACAGGGCAACCTACCGAAAGCCGGGCATTTGGACAATTCCCAATCCGATGGTGATTGGCCTCACCTTCAAAGATGGAAGGGTCCAAGTCGACCCCATCACGCCTCAACCCGGCAAGAAGTCCATGCTCACGATCAATCAGCCGATTTCGATCGAAGGGTTATTCCTGCAGGAGCAGCCCGAGAACAAGAGCATGGCCCAATTGGCCGAGCAGATTCGCGCCGGAAAAGAAGCCGGTCGAGACATGGCTGCGCAGGAAATCACCCTCTATGAGCGCTTCAGCACGCCCGCGTCCTGCATTATTTTCGCGATCGTCTCCCCAATTTTTTCCGTGATCTTCGCACGAACCGGTTCATTCATGGGCTTGCTGCTGAGTTTTGTGATCGTGTTGTTCTACTACAATGCCTCCGTGGTCTCGGAGGTGCTGGGAAAGAACCACATCTTGAGCCCATGGCTCGCCGCCTGGCTGCCAAACCTCATCTTCATTGCGCTGGGAATACTGGGTGTTCGGAGACTTGAGTGAAACTGCGTCTGGCTCTCCTGGCTTTAGCGATCCCATTCGGCTCCGTTGCGGTGGCCCAGGTGGGAGTTCTCACGGGACAAGGGTTTGGACTGGCTGCGCGAAATCCGCTTTTCCCGCCGCACGATCAACAGAATCCGACTCAGCCCAGCGGCTTCCCCCTGCCTCCGGTCCAGCAAACCGGTGATCTGCCGCAGCCGGAGCAAGTGGGCCCAGAAGGCGGTGGATTGCGAGTCTTGCGCATTGGCAAGGCGCTGAACACCGAGGAAGAACTTCACTTCACCGACGGCGTCGAGTTCACCAAAGATGGGTACCACGTTTGGGCTGACGAGGCGAGGAGCAGACGAGGATCGAACATCTACACCTTGAAGGGAAATGTGGTGGTTGTCGGGCGAGATGAAAGCGTGTATGGCGACGAGGTCACCGTCAACTTCACCGACAAAACCTTCGTGGCCTTGAATTCGAAAGCCACGCTTAAACCCTCGCTTGTGAGGGGTCGCATTCTCGACAACGTCTACACCCATTCGCGGCAATCGAGCGGTTCGGAGAAGGAGATTTTCCTTCAGAAATCGTCCACCACGACTTGCAGCTACCCAGAACCCCACTACGAGATTCTTGCGGATAAGGTGGACGTGCGACCTGGGAAACGCATTATCTTTCGCAAGGTCCGGCTGAAGCTGCTCGGGCACACCTTGGTCACTCTGCCATTTCTCTCAATTCCGCTCGACCAGCGCAACTACAATAATCTGCCCGAGGTCGGTCGAGGGCAGGCAGAGGGGTTCTTCATCAAGAACCGGTTTGGAGTGCCTTTAACGGGGAATGATTCGCTCAACTTACGAACGGATTATTATACGAAGCTGGGGACCGGCCTTGGCGCTCAGTACCGCTACGACCGCCGAGATCTGCTCGGTTACTTTCAGGTCTACACGATTACCGGGCACGACAATGAGCTTGAAATCGTCAACCAACACCGCCAGCTCATCGGCCGATCCATTCTCTCGATCGATAACACCTTTGAGCGAAACAACTACCTCATTTCGCCGGGCAACACGGTGTGGAACAGTCGATCGACATTTCTGATCCCGCAGGGCAGGAGCAATACTCGCCTCACGTACAGTCGCTCCAGCAACGAGGGCACGTCGTCCAATTCGCTCAACCAAACCTTCGGCGTCAACGATCAACGGTATTACGGCTCCAAGTTCCAGACCACCCTCGACGTAAACACGACGATTGCCAACAGCAACTTCGGTGGCGGGAATCCGGTCCACCGTGAACAAGTCGATCTTCGGTTCTCCGGACTCGGAGATTTCAACAAGTTTCAGGCTCGTCTCGACTACATCCGCTCCATCCCGATCGGAGAGACGAGCAACTTCTTCAGCAGCTCTGACATCACCCCGTCCCTCGCCTTGCTTACCGATTCGCGCAGGTTGATCGGCGCAAACTTCGACAAAGTTCTCCCATTCAAGAGTGAACTGTCCATTGGCGAATACGGCGACCCCATCGGTGACGGCCGGATTACCCGCAGCAATTTCAGCTTCGACTTCACCAACCCCCGCGTGAAGCCTTCGCGGTTGCAGATCCTCTATCAAGCGGGTTTTCGCCAAGGTATCTACAGCGATGACACGGCGCAGTACGTACTTCGCGCGGGTTCACAAATTAGTTACAAGTTCACACGCGACACGGCTCTTAACATCCGCTACAGCTACCTTCGCCCTTACGGCTATTCGCCGTTACAGATCGATCGCACCGGGCGAACGCACGTGGTCAACAGCGATTTATCGTTTAGCCCACTGAAGAATCTCACGCTTGGCGCACAAACCGGCTACGACTTCAACATCGCCGCTCAGGGAAGTCAGACCGCATGGCAGCAGGTTGGTTTGCGCGGAGAATACAAGTTGGGCCGCTATTTTGACTTCCGAACCCTATCGACCTACGACACGACTCGGCACACGTTCAGTACAACCCGCTTCGATCTCACCTACGTGCCCGGGTCAACCTTCATCAGCATCGGGGCCAAGTATGACGGGTTGAGGGCGAAATGGGCGGCGGTGAATCTTTTCGTCGATGGTTTCCAGATCGGGCGCCTCCGCACCAGCACCTTACTCAACTACAACGGCTACCTGAAACGGTTTGAGGCCGCGCACTTCTCATTCATCTACGATCTCCACTGCGCCGAGGCCGTCTTCCAGATCGTGAACAATCCTTATGCTGGCTCCGGGTCGGGAAATCAGATCGTGTTCTTCATCCGGCTAAAGGCGCTGCCGTTCGATACGCCTTTCGGGACCGGTCGCCAAGGACAGGCAATCGGCACCGGCACCGGGCGGGATTAGGCTAGTTCCAGTTCCACCGATCATCGCCGAGGAGCGTTTGGATGAAGTTAAGCTGGCCGAGGTGATACCACATGTGCAGCGTCATGAATCGGACGCTGGCCCCGCGAGTGCTTGGCCCCTCCGGCGTCGTGATCGGTTCACTCAACGCCTCCTCCGAGAAGCGGTTCACCGTTTCCATTACCTTGTCGCGAGTTTGAGTGAAGGCATCGATCACCTGTGCTTTGTGGGTCAGCTCTGGCGGAGCTTTCACCCACCCTTCTGGCCACGCAAAGGGCTCTTCGCCGCGCAAGATCATGCTTGAATGATCGTTGACGAGCGAAACCTCGTAGGCGATATCGGCGACGGTTCGTGTCTTCTCAGCGAACTTTCGAGTGAAAGCTTCCTCGGGCAGGATTTCCAGATCGGAGAGAAACAAGCGATAAGCATTTTGCAGAGACTTTGTAGCGGCAGTAGAGGGTTCCACGCAGCGATCTTACCTATCGGTCGAGTGTCGTGGTGCCCAGGAAAGGACTCGAACCTTCACCCCCTTGCGAGGACTGGCACCTGAAGCCAGCGCGTCTACCAATTTCACCACCTGGGCGGGCGAGTAGAAATGGTACCCAACTCGCGCAAGGGTAGGTATAATTCCTCTTCCGAGCTGCCCGCTCGTCTAATGGCAGGACAACAGTCTCTGGATCTGTTTATCGTGGTTCGAATCCATGGCGGGCAGCCAATCCTCCTTTGGGCCCCCAGATCCTCCCCGCAGCTCTGGCAATCCCGATTACTTCGAAGAAGAGCGATGCCTCAAATGACGTGGCGTAAGTAAAAACCGTCATCCCGAGTTCGAGCCGTCCCTCGGCTCGAAAGAGGGACCTGATTCTGACGGCCGCTCGTTCCTACACGCATTCGCCAACGTGCGAACAAGCAGTTGCACAGCCAGATCCCTCCGTTCCGCGCCGCAGGGCGGTGCTCCAGTCGGAATGGCGTGGCGTCGAATAAAACCCGTGCCTGAGTTACACTAGTTTCTCATGAGCTTGGTCGGGAAGGTGGGGCGGAGGAGGCCGAGAGCGATCTTTGCCCTGTTCGTCGTCTATTTGCTCCTCGCAATCGGCGCCGTCACAACCCTCTATCCGTTCATGCTGATGGTCAGCGGTGGCTTCAAGGGTCCCACCGATCAAGACGACAACTCGGTCATTCCCAAATTCTGGTTCGATAAGGACGAGCTCTACACCAAGTACATCAACGACAAGTATCGCCAAGACCAGAGCGATATCGCGGCGACCCGCACCGGTGATGCCTCGGTTAACTTGGTTGGCGAGTACCGTGACTTTCTCGCCGCTTTACCCCTCGACCAATGGAAAGCGGGATTCGGTCTCGCACCCAGCCAGACCACGAGCCGCCTGGACACAGAGTACAGAGATTGGCTGCGAAGCCGCTTCCGTGGAGATATCGCCGCCTACAACCGCGCTTACCTCGAAGAGCAAACCTCATTCGATCTTGTGAGCGTGCCTGCGGAATTGTTCGACCAGCCGAAGTGGAAGCCGCGACTTGGCCAACGCTGGTCGGACTGGCTGGAATTCAAGGCGCCCTTGCCGCCGGAGTTTCGGGTGCCAATTACCGCGACCGGGCTGTACCAGAAGTGGATGAAGGGTCGCTTCCAAAATCAGTTCAATCAGGTCCCGCCTGAGTTAAGAGGAAGCGCGAAGAAAATCGAAGAACTGAGCATTCCGAACTCGGGTGAAATACGAAGCGAATTCCTCCGAACAAAGCTCCCGCCTCAATTCAAATCAGCAACGGTCGAAGAAGAATGGGCGAACAAGGTCGGCGGCGGCAAAACAATGCCCGTCGAAGCCTTCGAACGCCAGCAGTTGGCGCAGAAGTCGAACGAGATCAAAGGGGAGATGTCCTCCCGAAACTTCCGTTACGTGCTCAGCTACATGGCGCTGAACGGACGGGCGCTGTGGAACACCGCGATTTTCGCCTTGCTCACGATTCTCACGCAGCTCATCGTGAATCCTCTCGCCGCCTACGCGCTTTCCCGCTACCCAATCCGTGCCACGAATAAGATTCTCCTGTTCTTACTCGCCACGATGGCCTTCCCAGCGGAAGTGGCAGCGATACCATCGTTCCTCCTGCTCAAAGATCTCGGACTCCTCAACACGTTCGCGGCCCTCGTCCTCCCCACTGCGGCGAGCGGTTACATGATCTTCCTGCTGAAGGGCTTTTTCGACTCACTTCCAACCGAGCTGTTCGAGGCTGGGCAACTCGATGGCGCGAAGGAGATCACCTTGATGATGCGGATCGCGCTTCCGCTCAGCAAACCGGTTCTCGGGTACCTCGCGCTGCTCGCCTTCATGGCCGCCTACGGAACGTTCCTCTATGCCTTCCTGGTGGCTCAAGATCAGCGGATGTGGACGATCATGGTGTTCATCTACCAGCTTCAAACCGCCGGTGCTCCGAGAGCCGTTCTGATGGCTGCTTTTACACTCGCCGCAATTCCGACGCTGCTGATCTTCCTGCTCTGCCAAAACGTCATCATGAAGGGCATCATCCTTCCGGGAGAACGCTAAATGTTTACGGGAATTATTGAGACGGTGGGAGAGCTTCGCTCGTTGAATGGGTGCCGGCTGATCGTGCAGGCAGACACCGCCGCATGGCCTGATCCCATTGCGGTTGGCGAGAGCATTGCAAATAACGGCTGCTGCCTCACGGTGGTCGACTTCACCCCCGAGTCGCTTGAGTTCGACCTGAGTGAGGAAACTGTGGCCAAGACGACATTCGGCGAACTGCGCCCGGGAAGCAAGATCAATCTTGAGCGTGCGATGCGGGCGGACGGACGTTTCGGGGGCCATATCGTGCAGGGGCACGTAGATGGGACCGCTCGCATCGCGGAGATTAGGCCGACCGCAGATGCGACCATCTTCCGCTTCGAATTCCCTTCAGACAAGCGCGGATTTTTAGTTGAAAAGGGATCGGTCACGCTGGACGGGATTTCGCTCACGGTCGTCGATCTGAAGGAGGATGCGTTCGAAGTTTGGGTGATTCCGCACACGTTGAGCCATACCAACTTGTCTGATAAGAGCGTGGGTGATCGGGTGAACCTGGAATTCGACGTGATCGCGAAGTACGTGGCCAACTTGATGAACAGAGACGGCAACTCCTGACGAGCTGAACCCGAGCACCTTTTCAATCGTCTGATAAGGCATGCTGCTGACCGCTGCCGCCGCATTGGCGATGCTCCAAACTGACCACTGGCCCGAGAA
>JAEVZK010000075.1 GCA_023392285.1 Armatimonadota bacterium
TGAACGAGGCGATGATTGCGGCGCAAATGCGAACCTACGGGGACGGGCTCGATTCCGAGTTCCTGCATCCTTACATGTGGGCGGCTAAACCGCACTACTACGGATCGACTTACTACAACTTCCCCTACATGTTTGGCTTGCTGTTTGGGTTAGGACTCTACACGATCTACGAATCTGATCGGGACGGTTTTAAGCTGCGATACGATGATTTACTGTCCTCGACCGGATTGGACGATGCTGCGACTCTCGCTGGCGGATTTGGAATCGATATTCGGTCACCGGAGTTTTGGCGGGGCAGTCTCAACCAGGTCCGCGCAGATATCGACCGGTTTCTTCAATTTTTCTAAGATCACGGGCGGAATTCCCAACAGGATCAATTGAAGAATCGATGTCCCATGAATCATTGGGCGCAGACAGCTGCCTACATGATTGGGGATCATCGAATTGGTTGAACAGCGGAGAAGAAACCTTGGTGGGTCAGGAAATGGCCGATGGCTATATTGCTGGATCAGGGTCAAACAGCAACTTTGCTTACAACTATCGGGCGAAGCGACCAGACGGGACCCCTAAACCGGCCTTTCCCAAAGCTGGAGAAAGGGACGTGTGGATTTATTCGACCTTTTATAGCGAACCCGCCAGACGGTCATGCGTGACAATCATTCGGAGTTTGCGCCCATCGGAAATATCCTCGTTTTATGGTCGGATGGCAAGATCGAAGAGGTTCCTCTCTGCGATCGAATGATGCAATCTACGCGAGCCAATGAGTCGATCTATTCTTTCAAAGGGCAAGCGGGACTGTCGCTTCAGGCGATCGATTGGAAGACGTCTGTCGAGAAAGGTAACTTTAGCAAAATCGTTTCTGAGCCGCCCATTGATGAAGAAGCGAAGTCTCGATCCGGCGATACACCATCCCGTCCGATGGAATACGTGTTCCCAGCCACGATGGCGGCGATCCTCTTGGGCTCCGGCTTGATTTGGCTGCAGCTAAGGGCGTGGGAGCTAAACGAGTCAACGAATCTGAAGAGAAACTCAATAAGACGATCTTGGGGTATGATTCTCTTTCTGTAAATAGAGAAAAAGCCCGAGAGGCTTGCTGAAGCACGATTTATGGCGACTTACCGAGGAAGAAAGAACGATATCTGCCGCACTGTCGGCTACGACATTTGGGGACGGCCTAACAAGTCAGTCAACAAGCGACCGTACCCGCCCGGACAGCATGGGCCGAACATGAAGGACCGGCGGCAATCCGAGTACGGGGAGCAGCTGCTCGCAAAGCAAACGATTCGCCGCTACTATAACATGCTGGAGAAGCAGTTCCACAACACCTTCGCAAAGGCCCAGCGAATGACCGGCAACACGAGTTTGAACTTCCTACGGCTCTTGGAACTTCGACTGGCGACTGCGGTTTGGCGTCTCGGCTACGCGCGATCTCCTTTCCAGGCTCGTCAAATGGTCAGCCATGGCCACATCACCGTCAACGGCAAGTTGGTCGACATCCCCAGCTATCTGCTGAAGGTTGGCGACGTGGTGGCGGTGCGTGACCGAGATGTGAGCAAAGCGATGGCTCGCAACAATCATTACGAGGGCGCGGCGGTGCCTGCTTATATGGAGCCAGACGTTCCTGGATTCAGCGGAAAGATCATTGCTCTGCCCGAGCGAGAAGATTTTCCGAAGAGCTTCAAGGAAACTCAAGTCGTCGAGTTCTACGCTCGCTAATTTTTCTCGAGCGTTCGGTAAACCTGATCAGATCGGAAGTCGAGCAAGCTCGACCGGGATTAAAGCGGTAATGGATTACCGCAGTCCATACGCAAAATCGCCTACAGATGAAGTGATCTGTAGGCGATAGTGCGTTCGCCTCCATTTTCCGGTTGCAAGTACACTCCTGTCACGTGAAAGCCCGACCGGCGCTGCTGCCCAACATTTTTCTGCTCATCACCGTGATCAGTTGGGCATTTAACTTCATTGCGGTCAAGGAAGCCTATCGGGAGATGACGCCCGAGCAGGTCGCGGTCCTGCGCACGGTGCTGATGTGGGGGATTCTCACCCTCATTTGCGTGGCGACGAAGACTTCACTGAAAATGCAGGCGGGCGATTTTTGGAAGTTTGCTTGGCTGGGCTTCACCTCGCTTGGCGTCTACATCGTCCTTTTCCTTTCAGGAATGAAGGAGTCGAGTCCCACGACGGGCTCGATCATTCTTCAGATGTCTCCCATTATCGTGCCGATCGTTGCCGCTCTTAAGCGGCAGGAAACGTGGAATTCGAAAGCAATGATTGGAGCCATCGCTGCCTTCATCGGCACGGCGCTCGTGATTTACGGAGGGTCGGCGAGCAGTAGCGGGAATTCTCTACTCAGCAATATGACCGTCCTGCTTGCGGCGACGCTTTGGGGCTATTCGGTCGTGATCATGAAGCCGATGCTGGAAAGGTATTCGCCCTTGCAAGTGCTGACCCATTCGATGGGAGGAGCGATCCTTCCGATCCTTGCTTACGGATTGCCATCCACTCTTCACCTTAACTTCGCCAAAGTCTCGCCCTACGCCTGGCTGATGTTCTTTCACATATCGGTGATAAGTGGCGTGGTGGGATTTCTATGCTTCTATCAAGGCGTGCGGCAGGTGGGTTCGTCTGGCGCTTCAATTTATCAATTCCTCGTTCCACCGACGACGATCTTGCTAGAAATCTTCTTTCTTCATCGTGCTCCAGCAGTCATGCAACTCGTTGGTCTTGTCGTCGTTTTGGCCGGAGTAGCTTACGCTTCGCGTCAACGTTTCCTAGCCCAGGCGAACGCGGCGTAGCAAGTAAACTTCTCACATACTATGAGACTGAAGAAAGACGAAGAAGTAAAACACGATCCGGAAGTCGGTGATCAGGATCTGATTGAAAACGATATCAACGGTCTAATTTCCACTCTGCAGAAGGCGAGCGATGAGCGTGATCAACTGAAGGATCAACTGATGCGGACCATGGCAGATTTCCAGAATTTCCGCCGACGCAACGAAGAGCAGCGCAAACAACTGGAAACCTTCGCCACCGAGCGTTTTGTGACGGCGCTTCTGCCGGTGCTGGACAACTTCGAGCGAGCAATCGACGCCTACGAAGCGGGTGGCACCTCGCAGTCACTTTCGGAGGGTGTGAAGGCAGTCGATCGGCAGCTTCGGACCGTGCTAGAAGGGCAGAAAGTGACGCGAATTCCGACCCTTGGCGAGATGTTTGATCCCGACGTCCACGAAGCTCTGTCGATGGAACCCAGTGAGGAGCACGACGAAAACACCGTCATCGGCGAACTTGAGCCTGGCTATAAGATGGGGGATAAGGTGATCCGCCCGGCGAGGGTGCGCGTCAGTCGGAAACCATGAGCCGGAAGCTCTTTGGCACGGACGGAATTCGCGGCGTCGCGAATGAGAAGCTCACGCCCGAGCTTGCATTCTCGATCGGTCAAGCCGCGGGTCGCTGGCTGATCGAGAGCGGGCAGACTCCAGCCGCCGTGATCGGCATGGATACGCGAAGGAGCGGCCCGATGCTAGAAGCCGCAGTCTCGGCCGGGTTGTGCTCGTCGGGTATCAGTGTCGTGTGTTTGGGGGTCGCCCCCACTCCGGCCGTTTCCTATGTCGCGCGAACGGGGCCATTTGGCCTCGGCGTGATCATTTCCGCAAGTCACAACCCAGCGCCGGACAACGGAATTAAATTCGTGGGCCATGATGGGCGAAAGCTGGCCGACGACGTGGAACTCACCATTGAAGGCTTGGCAGGACAGGAGTTCGCACGGCCCACCGGCGAGCTGGTTGGAATGGTCCTTCGCGACAACCGTCCCCTGCTCGACTATCTCGACATGCTCGAAAAGATCGTGCCGGAAGGCTTGCAGGGCTTGAAGGTCGCGGTGGACTGCGCGAATGGCGCTGCCGCCGTGCTCGGGCCGGAGATTCTCAAGAGACTGGGAGCGGAAGTGTTCGCCGTCGGCATCGAGCCCGATGGCGTGAACATCAATCAGGATTGCGGCGCGACCAAACCTTTGATCCTTCAGGAACTTACGTCCATGTTAGGAGCTCATGTCGGCGTCGCCTTCGATGGAGATGCGGACCGAGCGGTGTTCTCCGATGAGGCCGGAAAGCTCATCAATGGCGATCGCACCATCGGAATTTGGGCAGTTCATCAACAGCGGCAGGGAACCTTGATTCCGCCGATTGTGGTGGGGACGGTGATGAGCAACGGAGGCTTTGAGAAGTACGCGTCCCTGCGCGGCATCAAGTTGGAGCGAACGCCAGTCGGGGACAAGTATGTCGCGCAGAAGATCGCGGAAACCGGCGCCCGCATCGGTGGGGAGCAAAGCGGCCATATCATTTTTCCGGAGCATGGACCGACCGGCGACGGTCTTGTCACGATGCTCGAACTGTTACGGGTCTTCAAGACCGAAGGACGGCCGGCAAGCAGCTACACCGCGGAATACGAGCCGTGGCCACAGTTGCTGATCAATGTCGAGGTCGCCGACCGCGCGACGTGGCACACCGGCGCACGGGTGAGCGAATCCTTGCGGAACGGCGAGGAAGCACTCCGCGATCGGGGCCGGGTGAACGTTCGGGCGAGCGGAACTCAGCCGATGATCCGCGTGATGGTGGAAGCGGACTCGCATGAATTGCGGGATCGAGTTGCGAGTGAGATCGTCCGGGCCATGGAGGAAGAGGCTGGTGGCAAGATATACAGCCGAGTGGATTTAACCCATGCTCTTGGCGATTGACGTCGGTAACACACACTCCGTCTTTGGTCTTTGGGATGGGACATCCTGGAAGGCGATCTGGCGTCATCAAACTAATCCCGGCGAGACGGAAGATGAGCTTGCGGTCTGGCTTCGAGGAGCGCACCAACTGGCGAACCTTCCGTTCGAAATCGACTCGGTGATCGTCGCCTCTGTTGTCCCGTCGGGCGACATCCATCTGCAGCGCCTCGCCGACAAGTACCTCCACGCTCCGATCAGGTTCTTGCGAAGGGGCCAGGACGTGGGATTAAGGGTGGATTATGATCCGCCGCACGCGGTCGGAGCGGATCGGCTGGCGAATGCTTTGGCGGCGCTCGAACGGTTTAAACCGCCCATCGTGGTGGTTGATTTCGGCACCGCCACCACCTTCGACACGATCGATCGAGAGGGCACTTATGTAGGCGGAGCGATCATGCCGGGCGTGGGCATCTCGACTGCCGCGCTCGTGGAAAGGGCGGCGAAGCTGCCACAGTTTGATCTTGTCGCACCCGCTACGGCCGTCGGAAAGACGGTAACGCATTCACTTCAATCTGGGGTGATGCTAGGTTATGCAGGAGCTGTGGATGCAGTCGCCGCTCAGATCAATGAGGAGCTAGGAGGCGATGCCACCATCGTTTCAACCGGCGGCATGGGAGCGCTCTTTCAGGGGCTCTGCCGAAACATCCGCTCCCATGAGCCGACTCTCACGCTGGACGGTCTCGTGATTGCCTGCGACAGAATGGCCGAGAGCAAGTGACCCCTCCCAGACGCGCGCCCGAGACGGG
>JAEVZK010000116.1 GCA_023392285.1 Armatimonadota bacterium
CTCTTCAGTTGCCGTGTGCTTCCTGATCCCACCTCGCTCCATGTCGTCGACCAATACGTCGATGTTGCCAGGGCTGCGGGAGGTACCGCAGATCGGGCACAGTTCGCACTAGCCCCTTCCGCATCGGCGATAGAAGAGATGAGGCAGAGGCTCCCAGAGACGTTCATTGTCGTCAATCCTGGGGCGGCATGGGCAATCAAACGTTGGCCAGCCGATAAGGTCGCCAGTTTCATCGACCTTGCCGCAGCCGAAAACATCTCCGTCGTCCTCATCGGTGGGAAAGGTGAAACAAGCGCCGAAGAGGCGGCCAAGCTTGCCGGAGCGGAGGTCGTGAACCTTTCCGGCAAGACGGATTTGGAGCAGCTCATTGCCCTCATTTCACTCTCCCGTGCGCATGTGGGCGGGGACACCGGCAGCACGCACATTGCGGCCGCCCTCGATGTACCCGCGATTGGGCTCTACTCGGCAACTCGCCCCGAAAGGTCTTGTCCTTACGGGCAAATCGACCGCTGCATTTACCGTCCAGAAGGGCTCAGCCAAATAGAGGCCTCAGACGTCTTTGATAAAGTGATGGAGGCAATCGCATGACCTTGGAAGAGTTCCTAGATCTGAGGCATGGGAAAAAGGTAGTGTTCACGAATGGCGTGTTCGACATCATTCATGCCGGTCACGTGCGCTACCTCGCCGAAGCGCGAGCTTTGGGAGAGATGCTCGTCGTCGGAGTCAACTCAGATGACTCGGTAAGGCGTCTGGGCAAAGGCCCCAACCGCCCCGTCAACTCTCAGGAAGATCGGATGGAGGTTTTGCGTGCTTTGCGGTCCGTGGACGCGACCATCGGCTTCGATGACGACACTCCCGAGCGGCTGATCCGCGCAATTCGCCCCCAAGTTCACGTGAAAGGCGGAGATTATCGAATCGAGGACTTACCGGAGGCAAAGGCGGTGATGGAATACGGCGGCGAGGTCATTATCTTGCCCTTCCTAGCCGGCCGCTCGACCACCCAAATTCTGGAGAGGCTTTCTCAAGATTGATTTTCGACCTGGACCCGACCTTGCGTTGGGCTTTCTGCATGACCCATCCCGACGATGAGATTTCAATCGGCGCGTGGATGAGGCGATTGCGGATGAACGGCAATCAAGTGTTCTTAAGCTGGACGCATAGCAATCCCATTCGAGAGGCAGAGGGACGCGCGGTTGCTGCCCTCCTCGACATACCAGCAGAAAACTTAAGATTTTGGGAGGCTCCAGACGGGGACGTCGTCTCCCATGTGGCCGATCTGATTCCAAAATTCCATGCGTGGTTCAAAGAGATCGAACCCGATCGCGTCTGTTGCGGAGCCTTCGAGCAAGGGCATGTCGATCATGACGCCACCAACTTCATCGTACACCAAGCCTTCAACGGCCCGGTATTTGAAATTCCCTTTTATCACACCTATCTCAGGCGCTTACAAACCATCAACCGCTTTGCCGACCCGCGCGGCCAAGAAGTGATCACACTGGAGACGCAAGAGAAGCAATTCAAAAAGCTGCTTGCGAAGCAGTACCCGAGCCAAAACATCTGGTCCGTGTTGCTCTGGTACGAAGTCTGGCAGCGATCTCGCCTGCGAATGGAGAACCTAATCGGCACCGAACGCATGCGCTTGCAGACCCATAAGAACTTTCTCGAGCCAAACGTCTCTCCAAAAATAAAAGGCCGAATCCTCGCCCATCCGACATGGCGTCGGTGGTCGGAGAAGATTCGGCCGCTTCTCTCAGCTTAACGGGAAAGGATCGGCTCCTGCTTCATCGACGCAGATTGCTCGCGCCGACGTGCGAGGATTGCATCGAGACTCCAAGGTCCAGCGCCCGCGAAAACATAGAACAAGAACAAGAAACAGTAGAGAACTGCTGGCTCCCCCTTATTGGCAACCGGGAAGAGTGGGTAGCCACTCGGTGCGTGGAATTGAAAATACGCAACCGCCATTTGGCCAGCAGCGAGGAAAGCTGCAGGCCGGGTGAACAGCCCGAGGATAATCAAAATTCCCGCAACGAATTCGATCACTCCTCCCACGCCAAACTGACTCATCAGCGGTGGCTGCGGACCGGGGAAATTAAGAGCACCAAACAGCTTCTGGATACCGTGCTGCATAAACAAATAGCCAGCAACGATTCTCAAAAGGCTAAGAAAGCGCGGAGCCCACGTGTTATAGGTTGAATTTTGATTCATACTGTTCTTTCCTTCAGACCTCAGATTGGAAGTCAATGCCCTTTCGCGCAACTTGAATGTCCCCTGAGAGTTCTAAATTTTCAACGTACAATTGGGGCAAGTTGTTGCAGAGACAATGTTTGTCGATACAAATAAATTGGAATGTTAATCTATAGAGTTGAAGAAAATCAGCTTTTTTCGGCGGAACGGCTTGTCCGTCGCCTGCTTCGCGTTGTTCTTCCTGAGCCTGATCGGGCACGTCTGGTCCGGTTGGGCTAAGTTCAACAATGACCAGCAGGAGAAGGGGCAAGCCTCGGTCAGCCTAGTCCACTTCTTAGGATCAGGCGATTTCATGGAAACCCTGTTCGAGAACTGGGAGAGTGAGTTCCTGCAAATGGGTATCTACGTGGTCCTCACCGCGATGCTATTCCAGCTGGGCAGCCCCGAGTCCAAGAAGCCTGACGATTCACCCCCAACCGAGCCGAAAATCCGGAAAGATTCGCCTTGGCCGGTGAAGAAGGGTGGATTCGTCGCGAAGCTTTATGCCCACTCGTTATCGGTCAGTCTCCTTCTCCTTTTTGTCCTCTCGTTCACCCTGCACGTGATCGGCGGGGCCCGCGCACACAATGAGAAAGCCGTCGAGGAGCATCGGCCGACGATGACCATCACGGAGTTCGCCGGGTCTTCCGAACTTTGGTATCAATCCTTCCAAAACTGGCAGAGCGAATTCCTTTCGATCGGCCTGATCGTGGTGCTCAGCATCTATTTCCGAGAGCGCGGATCTTCCCAATCGAAAGCTGTTGAAGCGCCTCACAGCGAAACCGGCTCCTGAACAGGCTGAGGTTCAGGTTCAAAGCAACCAAAATCAGTTAAACTTCGCCAGATGCCCTTTCCACGCTTGCTCAGCCTGTCCGCGCTCGCCCTGACCTCTCTCGCTTTCGCGCAAACTCGGCCTCTCGACTATGTAAATCCGTTCGTTGGGACCGATGGGCATGGCCACACTTTCCCAGGAGCTACCACTCCCTTCGGTATGGTTCAGCTGAGCCCCGACACTCGAACCGACACGTGGGACGGCTGTTCTGGCTACCACTACAGCGACAAGACGATTCTTGGATTCAGCCATACCCATCTTGCTGGAACCGGAGTTGGCTGCCTCGGCGACGTCCTCTTGATGCCATCCATCGGCACCGCAGGCGCTAAGTCCGCGTTCTCTCATGACGACGAAGAGGCAAAGCCCGGCTACTACCGGGTCTTCCTCAAAGATCCGGGGATTAATGCTGAGTTGACCGCCACCCCTCATGCCGGAATGCACCGCTACACCTTCCCGGCAAGCGAAGACGGCACCGTGCTCATCGACTTGAATCACGGAATCATGAACGACACGACCGGCACCTCGCTTGAGCAAGTCGACGATCATACGTTGAAGGGTTATCGCATGTCGAGCGGCTGGGGCGGTCCGCGCGTCGTCTACTTCTACCTCCAGGCATCCAAGCCCTGGAAGAAGCTCGATTGGAATAGCGGAGATGGAAAAGGCTGGATCCATTTCGAAACCCGATCCGGCGAGAAGGTGCAATTCAAGGTCGGGATTTCCGCTACCGGAGCAGAGGGGGCCGCGAACAACTTGAAAACCGAGATTCCTGGCTGGGATTTCGACGCCGTACGGCGTAAAGCCGAAGAGGCTTGGAATGCAGCGCTCTCCCGAGTCGAGGTGAAGTCCGACGATAGGGACGCTCTGGAGACTTTTTATACCAACGCCTACCTCTGCTATCTGGCGCCAAATCTTTTCAACGATGCCGATAACGCCTACCTCGGAATGGATCGAAACGTCCACCGTGGTGCTAGTTTTCAGAATTACAGCACCTTCTCGCTTTGGGATACCTTCCGGGCGCTTCATCCGCTGCTGACGATCACCCAGCCCGAGCGAGTGTCTGACATGACGTCGTCCCTCGTCGCCGAGTTCAACGAGTCCAAATATTCTTCCACTCCCGTCTGGCCGCTCTGGGGTAACGAAACGTGGTGCATGATCGGCTATCACTCGGTACCCGTGATCGTCGACGCCTATTTCAAGGGCCTCCTCGGACCTTCCGCGGAATCTGCCTATCAGGCGATCAAACGCACCGCGATGAACGACCGGTTTGGGCTCGACAGCTACCGCAAACTCGGCTGGGTCGCCTCCCGTTCGGGAGAGCAGGCAACCTCCAAGACGATCGAATACTCGGTCGACGATTGGTGTATCGCAAGGATGGCCGAGGCCCTTGGCCACCGAGAAGATGCCGAACTGTTTTACCGGCGCAGCGCGAACTACCGAAACCTATTCGATCAGACGACGCGACTCTTCCGCGGAAGAAAAGCCGATGGCCGCTGGCGCAGCCCGTTCGATCAACTTGGGCTCGTCGGCGATGAGTACACCGAAGCCGATGCCTGGCAGTATGCCTTTACCGTCCAACACGACGTGCCGGGCATGATCTCTCTTTACGGAGGCGCCAACAGATTCATCGACCGAATGGATGAAATGTTCGCCAACGATGCGCCGATCCATACCAACATTCCCGACATCACCGGCAGAATCGGCCAGTACGCACAAGGCAACGAGCAGTGCCACCACCAGGCCTACCTGTATGTTTACGCGGGCGCAGCCTACAAGACCCAGGCGGCAATCGCGAAAATCAGAAACTTCTACACCAACAAGCCCGATGGACAGATCGGCAACAACGATTGCGGCCAGATGTCCGCTTGGTACGTGTTCAGCGCGCTCGGCTTCTACCCGGTGAATCCCGCCGCCGGGATTTACATTATTGGTACACCCGCCTATCCCAGCGCAACCGTGAACTTGCCGAACGGCAAAACCTTTACCGTTACGGCTCAAAACCTCACTTCGGAGAACATCTACGTCCAGTCAGCTTCCCTCAACGGAAAGCCGATCAAGCGTGCTTGGCTGACCCACAAAGAGGTCACCGACGGCGGCAGCCTGGCTTTTGTCATGGGTCCACGTCCAAACATCCGATGGGGCACTGAGCGACCACCGGCAACCATGCCGAAAGGCTTCAAGTATCAAGACTTGCCTCAGGGTGCAGACGATAAGCCAGTGGTGCTCACCCTCCCAATCCGAATCGTCTGCGGCTCCGATGACCCGGCCGGAAATTTCATCCCCGATCCGAACATCGTGGAAGGCTCCACGGCTCACGCGAACGTCAAAGTCGACACGTCTGTCGAGAACGCCGCTCCCGAGGAGGTCTACCGAAGCGAGCGCTATGGTCAAGATTTCACCTATCGCTTCCAAGTTCCGGCTGGAAAGTACACCGTTCGACTGCATTTCGCAGAAGTCTTTGATAATGCCGCCGGAATGCGTGTCGAAAAGATTGCAATCAACGGCACTCCCGTCCTGGCAAAATTCGATATCTTCACCGAGGCGGGCGGCATGAACAAGGCCTTGGTTCGCACGTTCAAAGACATTGCTCCCGACGCCAGCGGTCACATCAACATCCGAATTCAGGCCGAACCTGATAGCCCCGATCAAAATGCCAAGATCAGCGGAATCGAAATCTTGCCTGGATAATTGTTTGAACGAGTAGGGTGGTGGCGGCCACTCACCAACATGGCACGTACCATATTGGACCAAGTGAAGGTCGCCACTCCCTGCCACGCCTCGTGGGCGGAGATGTCGGGCGATCACCGTGAGAGGCACTGCGCCAGCTGCAATCTCACGGTCTATAACATCTCTGACATGACCACAGCCGATGCCGAAGCCTTTCTGCAAAGCCGTGTCGGAAGAACGTGTGTTCGCTTCTACCGTCGGGCAGACGGCACGATTCTTACGCGCGACTGCCCGGTTGGACTTGCCGCGTTACGACGGCGTGTCGCATCGCTTGCGGTTCGGATCAGTGCCGTTGCGTTCACGGCCTTGAGCTTCCTCTATAAGCCGAGCGCCTCCACCGCCGACACCGCGAACAATCCACCCAAAGCGCACGAGAATGTGCCCTTGATGGGTAAGGTGGCCGTATCTTCATATGCGATGGGCGCGATAGCTTCGCCTCCCCCAGATTCCCAGGTGGAGATGGGAGAAATGCCTGTGAGAGTTGGGCAGAATGGCCGTCAGTGATGCTGGCGAAGATAATCGACGATTTCCTGCATGACGCGGCAGTCGACCTCGTTATAGTCTTGAATGCTCTGCATGAGCGGAATCTCGGGTAGGCGCTTGCCCTCCTGAATGGCCCGCTCATTGCAGCGCCAAGCGCCAACCATCGCACCTAAGCCGTCGCCGGGCCCATTCGTCCAATTCGTCCGGATTGCGCCTTGCCGGTGAAGCGCCTTCGCCACAGACTTCAGACCGAAGGCGAGCGATCCTTTGATCACCACCGGCTCTTCCCGCATCACGCGCACCAGGAAATCGAACCATTGAAGCTCTGGCCAGTCCGCTTGGTGCCTCTTGCGAGCCGAGTCGAAAGACGTGTTAAGGCTCGAGGTCTCCGCATGGGACCAGTGAAAAACGAGAGGCTTGCCACTCGGCCAGAGCCGCTCCTGCACGGCCATCATATGGGCCATCCAAGCGTCGATAATCTGGCGCTCACAACCGAGGGTGAGTCGGTCGCAAGTGAAGACGGTGAACTGCCACTCTCCCGCCTCTACGTGGCCGCAGCCGATCATGTAAATAAGGTTCTGGCCTCCCTTATTCGGCATCTTCGTAAAGTCGTCGTCGAGACCGGAAACCGTTTCAAAATCGACGAAGAACTCGACTGGATTTGGAGTCCTCCACACGTCTGCGCAGACGCCGACCCGAGTTGGCCTCACCTTGTCGGCACAAGCATCGCGGTTGATGCGAATGATCTGCCGCAAGGTCTCCAATTTCTTGTCCTTCAGCCCAAGATCGAGAGTTTCCAAACGCTCGTCGCTAAACGTGATGACTCCTGCTTCATGGGCAAGCGGACGAGTTTGTGGAGTGATATACCAGAGTTGGGTCAGTTCGCCAATCTTCTCCCCAATCTCCTTCTTCGCCATGTGCCAAGGCGCGTCCTGAGTGTTTTTCATATTGGGAAAGAGCTCAGGAACGCTGGGGGAGGGAAATACATCCCAATTCATGCCTTCAGCCAAGAGTCGTCTCCGCCAATCCACGGCGGCATCGAGCGTCTCGCCTAAACTAGGATCGGTCATCTCTGCCGGGCCAAGCCGGTCAAAGCAGCCATCACCGCGATATTTCGTCCCTTTGGCCGTGAATGAGAAGCTCCGCCCGATCAGATAGGCAGTAGGCGGTTCGTACCCTTGCATCTCGCCAAGGGCTCGGTTGTAGAGCAAGAGCTGAACCTTTCTCCGGCGATCAGACTCATTGTTTCCCACCATCGCCTTCGCCGTAAGCTCGAGATTCGTAAACTTGATGTCGACCACTCGATAGTGAAACGGAGAATCAGCCAGACCCGATGGAATCCGAACTTCTTCGCCTGCAATGGGTGCATGTTCGACCAGGCGCTCAAACTGATCGCTGCGTACCAGCAAGTCGGGAATGCCGTAAGTGCCGCGGGCACGATCCTGCACCACGGGCTGGTAAATGATTTCGGCACCCTCGCGCATCGCCTCAAGGGTGCGTTGATAGAGTCTTTCATCAAGGGCAATCCCCGTTTGAGTCCCCCGCTCATCCGACCGCTCCTGCGCCTCGTAGAAGCTCCTGCGAGCATCCGCATCAGCAATCGACACGATCTTGAACTTCTCGCGTAAGCAGCGTAGAACTTCCTCCTCAAATCGGCTGCCCTTCTCCCGAAGAAACAGCCCCATATCCGTGTCTTGACTGTAGCCGGGCAGTTGATCATCGCGTACAAAGCCGCGTGCTTTGCCATAGAGATCTAGCCAGTCGAGAATCGGATCTTGCATGCAGAAGGCACGCGTTTGAGCAGCAGAAATCGGGGAAATCGCCAAGACAATGCCAGTTTAACAGGAGCCCCAGTGAACAGTTGACAGTTTCCAATTACCAGTTAGCCAGTTTCCAGTTTCCAGTTTCCAGTTTCCGGTTTCCGGTTTCCGGTTTCCAATATCCAGTGCCCAGCCCACCTTTCACAGTGCCCCTCAAGACTCAAGACTCAAGACTCAACACCTCGCCCTAACCCGAACGCCGAATGCCGAACGCCGAACGCCGACACGCCGACAGGCCCCTCAATACTCAACACCCCGTCCCCACGCCGAACACCGAGCGCCGCGCCGCCCCTCAACACTCAACACCCCGTCCCCAACGCCGAACACCGAGCGCCGCGCCGCCCCTCAACACTCAACACTCAACACCCAACACTCAATACTTAACACCCCGTCCCCAACGCCGAGCGCCGAACGCCCCGCTCCCCTCAGTGCAGCCGCGTCGCCGTGTACCGCGCGAGCGACTGCAACAAGGCTCGATTCGGCATTTCCTCAACGAGCGTCCCCGCGAGGGTCGCGGTCTCAGCAGCCATGGACGTTGCCCTTTCCAGGCCGTACACCGTCGCAAAGGTCACCTTCTCTCGGGCGCGATCACTGCCCGTCGCCTTGCCCAGGAGGACCGGATCGGCCGTTTCATTCAACACATCATCCGTAATCTGAAACGCGAGCCCCACCGCATCGCCATACTCCCGGAGAGCGTCGATTTGCGTTTCAACTCCCCCGCCAAGGATCGCTCCAATCTCGCAGGATGCCGCCATGAGCGCCCCGGTCTTGCGCGAGTGAATGAACGTGAGCTCCTCCATGGAAATCTGCTTTCCCTCACTCAACACGTCCACGACCTCGCCCCCCACGAGTCCATCCGAACCCGAGGCGCGGGTCAGAATCTGCACGCATCGCAGCACTCGCTCCGGCAGCCCCGGCGAATGGCTCAGAACCTCGAAAGCAAGCGAGAAGAGCGCATCCCCCGCGAGCACCGCGATTGCCTCCCCAAACTTCTTGTGGCAGGTGGGAAGGCCTCGGCGCAGATCGTCGTCGTCGATGCAGGGCAAATCATCGTGAATCAGCGAGAAGCAGTGAAGCATCTCTAGTGCGCAAGCCGCTCCAATGACCTCGGCGCCTTCGCCCCCCACCGCTTCCGCGCAGGCCATGCAGAGGATGGGTCGAATCCGCTTCCCCGGTGCAAGGCAGGAATATCGCATCGCCGCATGAAGCTCGGGCGGCTTGGTGTCGCCCGACGGCAGCAACGCGGCCAATCGTTCGTCGATTTGGTCCGCGTAGGTCTTTAGTTGCGATTCGAGCGACACCGGTTTGAGTCTACCAAACGTGATTTGCAGCCGCTGGTAGACTGCCCATTTATGGCGACCATACGGCCTTTCCGCGGATTGCGATATTCGCATGCAGCAGGTGATCTTAACAGATTGACCGCCCCGCCCTACGACGTTCTAAGCCCCGCTCAACGCGACGAGTATGCAGCGAGAAGCCCGTACAATATCGTCCACCTCACCCTCCCCGAGGCGAAGACCGACGACCGGAGCAAGTATGTCAAGTACGCGCGCAGCTCGGCAGAGTTAGCTGAATGGAGGCGAAATGACGTGCTCCTGCCCGAAGGCGAGCCCGCCTTTTACCGCTACGTGCAAACGTTCATGATCCCTTACACGCAGGAGCAGGTGGTGCGTACGGCGGTGATCGCATTGATCAAGACAGAGCCTTACGAGAGCGGAGTCGTGCTTCCTCACGAAGAAACCTTTCCCAAGCACAAGGAAGATCGGCTTCGCATTCTGGAGGCGACCCGAGCCCACCTGGAATGCATTTACGGGCTTTTTGAAGATCCGGATCAGTCCGTTTACCGAGCGATCAGCGAGGCCGTTGCCGGAACTCCCGTGGAGACAACGAGCGACGACGGTGTCGAACACCTGCTCGAGCCGATCACCGACGAGAGCGCCTGCCGCAAGTTGGCGGAAATGCTCGCCGATAAAAAGGTGTGGATCGCGGATGGCCACCACCGCTACGAAACGGCTCGAACCTTCCGTGAGATGCAGGGCGAGCGCGACGGCCTGATCGCCGAAGATTTCATGATGATGGCGCTGAGCAGCATGTCCGATCCCGGACTCGTGTTGCTGCCCACCCACCGCATTCTGTCGACCATGCCCATCACCGGAGAAGAACTGGTCGCGAAGCTATCCACCGTCTTCGATGTCAAGGAAACCCATTCGTCGCGAGTCATGACAGAGATCGAGCAGATCGCCGCGAACGGGGGTAAGGCGTTGGGATTGGCGCTGGAAGGTGGCCGCGGATATACGCTGACCGTCCGCGATGTCACCGGCTTGACCGCCATGATTCCTGGAAATTTCAGCCCAGAGCTCAAGTCGCTCGACGTCACGATTCTCCACAGCATCATCCTGGAGCAGCTTGCCGGAGTAAGGGGTTACGACGCGATCAGCTATACACGCGACCCAAATGAAGCCACCCGATTGGCCGATGAAGGGGCCGCCGCCGCATTTCTGATGAACCCGCCCAGCGTCGAGGACATGAGGTCTATTGCCCTAGGCGGCGAGAAAATGCCTCAAAAGAGCACGTATTACTATCCGAAGATACTTAGTGGACTCGTTTTGTGGTCACTGAACGACTTCTAGCTCTAAATGAACCTAAAACTCCTCGGGACGGGCGCGGCTGATGGCATCCCCGCACTGTGCTCGGACAGCCCCGTCTCCCGGTGGGCAAGAGAGTATGGTGGCAAAGATGTCCGGACCCGCGCCGCCGCTCTTCTCGATGGGGAGATCAAGCTGGACCTCGGCCCCGACACACTGGCGCAGTTGCAAAGGCAAGGGCTCGACTGCGCAGACTGGACTTCGCTGATCTTCACCCACAGCGACGAAGACCATTTGACGGTCAGCGAGTTGCAGTATTTCCTCCAGCCATTTAACTCGCATCCTTTCCTAGCCTTTCCGATCTACGGCAATGCCTCAGTGCTGCAGAAGATCAGCGAGCGCTATCCTGGTTGGCCAATCGAACTGGTGGAAACCCACGCATTCGAGAAATATAGCATCGCCGGATACGAATTCACCCCCGTCCGCGCAATGCACGGTGTCACCGAGGAGGCTCACAACCTGGTGTTTCGCAAGGACGGCAAGACGCTTGTTTACGCGACCGACACCGGAATTTGGCCGGAAGAAACGTTCGAATATTTCCAGGGTGCCAAGATCGACCTACTCGTGATCGAGTGTACAGAAGGCCTTCGCAACAGCGAATACAAGGGCCACCTCGACGCGAATGAACTGCTCAGCGTCCTTTCCCGCCTCCGCTCGTCGGAAGGCATCGCAGAGAGCGCGAAGATCGTCACCACTCACCACAAGCACACGGGCGGCCGCCACTGCGCGCTCGTCAAATTCCTCAGTCCCCACGGCATCGATGTCGGTTACGACGGCATGGACATCGCGGTGTAACCGCCAAAACTGGCGTTCGTCCCTCTGATAGCCCAGCAGATCCGCATCCTTTATTTTCGAAAGCCGTTAATCAGCCCTTTGAAAGTTCGCGTCAGAACGTCGAAAGGGTCAACCTTTTTCCCGGGGCGAATGCCGACGGGCAACTCTTGATACAAATGGCTGGCTCTTGCCGGATCCTCAATACGGACCCGCTGATATTGGAGCAACCTCAGGTTGAGCGAACTTGGAAAAGTACGAAGTCCTGCCTCAAGCACTTGCTTAGACTGCAGAGGTCGCTTAGCCTCTTCCAAAATCTTTGATGCTTTCCAGTAGGGGATATCGTTCCCAATCTGGCCCTCGTAAAACAGATTGAGAAGGCGATGAACCTCCGAATCGTCGCCAATTTTCAAGAAGATTTCAAGCGCGGAAGGGTAGAAGTCGGTCGGTACCGTTTCATCGGCTTCAGCGCACCTCAGAATTTCCACTGATCGAAGCCGATCTCCCTCCGCTAGTGCGATTCGAGCCTCGGCCAAGTCATCCGTACATTTGTGAATTCGAAGACTCCGCACCTTTTCCAACTGCTCTCGAGCCTCCTTCCACTTCTCACTCTTTATAAAGGCCTTCAGTATTAGGCGCTCTGCCCCAGCCGCAGTCAAATGATCTAAAGACTTTGCCTGTTCCCTGAGCTGGATCAGGGCTCCTTTCAAGTCCCCCTTGCTCAACAGTACGTTCGCGTCATAGCTCCGATCAAATGGCTTCAGATTTGGCGCAATGGTCAACTGTCTTTGATGAAGTGTGCGGAATTTTTCCTCTTCACCTCGCAAACGGCAAACTTTCGCGAGTGTTCCAATCGCGAGTGGTTCTCGTGGATTGACGTCGAGCGCAAAACCTGCTGACCTCTCAGCATCGACGAGCTTCCCTAATTGAGCCTGCGCCACCGAAAGATAGCTCCAGTTCGAAGATGAGCCAGAGCAGGTCGCGACAGCTTGCAAATACTCTCTCTCCATTTCACGCATGTCGTGGCGAGCAAAGGCAAGCTTTCCCGAGGACGCGTAAAATTGCGCCGACGCTTTGAACCATGTCGGCGCTCCCTTTAGAGCCGCCTGCATCATATGGAGCTCACCTGATAGGTAAAAAACCGTGGTGAGTTGCGAGAAAAGCTCAGCGTCTTCCGGCCACAGCGCTACCGCTCGCTCCGCCTCCCGTCGAAGGCTTTCGAAGTCATTCGCACCTAAGAAAACGGACCGAGCCGCTTGAAGAACAAAATAGTTCGTCGGATCTCTCCCGCACCCTTCTTCGTACAAAACTGTCCGCTGTTCTTTATTGTGTAGGTGGCTCTCCAGTTGTGAAGCGACGCCAAGATAATCAGCGCATCCCTTATCAGCAAATCGATGCAGCGTTGCTCGTGCCCCACTCAGATCACCTGTCTCAATTAGGCTTAGAGCCCGAAAGGCTTGGACATCCGTGAGCGTCGGATGAGACTGGGCTAGCTGCCTAATGAACTCTTTCGATCCCCCGTTACCCTCGCGAACGTACCGCTCCCGAGCCAATTCCCCATGTTCAGAAAGGTGATTCAACTGAATCAGGGTATCAAATTTTCTAACGAGGTGCTGAAAACAACACAAAAAGCCCCTCTTCCCCGAGGAGGGAAGAGAGGCTTCACGGCCAGAAGCAGGACTTAGCCGCCGCGCTGGGACTTCGCCACAATCTCTTGAGCGATATTGTTCGGCACTTCCTCATAGTGGGAAGGCGTCACGTTCGGCTGAGCACGGCCTTGGGTCAGAGACCGCAGCGTCGTCACGTATCCGAACATCTCCGAAAGCGGCACATGAGCGTTCACGATCGTCGTTCCGCCGATCGAAGGCTCCATGCCCTCCATGCGGCCGCGTCGCGAGTTGATGTCGCCCACCACGTCGCCAACGTTCTGCTCAGGCGTCGTAACTTCCACATGCATGATCGGCTCCTTGATCACCGGGTTAGCCTTTCGCATGCACTCTTGGAAGCCGATTCGGCCTGCCTGCTTGAACGCATTTTCGTTCGAGTCGACTTCGTGATAGCTGCCATCCACGACCGTCACCTTCAAGTCGACAACCGGGTAGCCGGCGAGCACGCCTGCATCGAGGCCTTCGCGCACGCCCTTCTCGATTGCCGGGATGTACTCCTTAGGCACCGAACCGCCAACGACCTTGTTCTCGAACACGAAGCCCGATCCCGCCGCCAAAGGCTCGATCTCGAGCCAGCAGTGGCCGTACTGACCCGAACCACCCGTCTGTCGAACGAAGCGACCTTCCGCCTTCGCATGAGTGCGCACCGTCTCGCGGTAAGCAACCTGCGGCTTGCCTTGATTCGCCTGCACGCCAAACTCTCGGTTGAGTCGATCGACGATGATTTCAAGGTGAAGCTCACCCATTCCAGAAATAATCGTCTGGCCGCTCTCCGCGTCGGTGAAGACTCGGAACGTAGGATCTTCCTGCGCAAGCCGCATGAGCGACGTGCCCAGCTTCTCCTGGTCCGCTTTCGACTTCGGCTCGATTGCAATCTGGATAACCGGTTCAGGGAACTTGATCGACTCAAGCGCCACCAGCTTGTCCGGATCGCTGACCGTATGGCCTGTATTCACGTCGCCAAGACCGATCACGCCCACGATTTCGCCTGCGTACACCTCGTCGATGTCGTTTCGGCTGTTCGCGTGCATTTCCAGAATGCGGCCAACGCGCTCGTTTCGAGTGCGGAAGTCGTTCGTCAGCGGATCGCGATAAGTCACCGCAACCTGCGAGCCCTTCTTCAGCATGCCCGAGTAAACGCGCAGATAGGTAAGTCGTCCCACGTACTTGTCAGAAGCGATCTTGAACGCCAAAGCGCTGAACGGTTCCTTGTCGTCTGGAGCGCGCTCGATCTCTTCCTCAGTCCGAGGATTCACACCCTTCACCGCCCCGATATCGAGAGGCGACGGCAGATAGTCCACAACCGCGTCAATCATGGCCTGCACACCCTTGTTCTTGAACGAGGATCCGCTGATGATCGGAACGATCTGGTTCGCAATCGTGCCCTTTCGCAGAGCCGCACGAATGTCGGCTTCCGCGATTTCTTCGCCGCCCAGGAAGCGCTCCATGATCGAATCATCGAAGTCGGAGATCGCCTCCAGCATCTTTTCGCGGTACTCGGCCGCAGTTTCCGTCAGGTGCGCGGGAATCTCGCCTTCCGTGAAGGTCTTGCCCTTGTCGTCTTCCTTATCGTAGGTGTAGGCCTTCATCGTGATCAGGTCCACATACCCGAGGTAGTCGGATTCAGCACCGATGGGGATCTGAATCGGAGCCGCATTGGCACCCAGGCGCTCCTTAATTCGACCAAGCACGGAGAAGAAGTCCGCGCCGAGGCGGTCCATCTTGTTTACGTAGATGATTCGCGGGACGCCGTATTTGTTGGCCTGTCGCCAAACTGTTTCCGACTGAGGCTGAACGCCACCAACCGCACAGAACACCGCCACGCATCCGTCGAGGACCCGAAGCGAACGCTCCACTTCAACCGTGAAGTCCACGTGACCAGGAGTGTCGATGATGTTGATCTTATGCTCAGGCTTGTCCTTCTTGCTGCCTGACCAGAAGCAGCTCGTCGCAGCCGAGGTAATCGTAATGCCTCGCTCCTGCTCCTGCTCCATCCAGTCCATCGTTGCCGCGCCCTCGTGGACCTCACCGATCTAGTGCGAGTTTCCAGTGTAAAACAGGATTCGCTCAGAGGTGGTCGTCTTGCCA
>JAEVZK010000162.1 GCA_023392285.1 Armatimonadota bacterium
CTTCCGGATGTCCGCTGGAACAACTACAGTGTGCCGCCTGTAAAAATACAGGTCAAGCCGACAAAAGACGACTTGTGTGCACAAGTCCAAATTTATCCCACTCAATCGCCAGACAGACGCCTCCAAACCTAGTGGCGAACTCGTTTCCAGTAGGTGGCAAAGTTGAAATTTGGGCTGTTTTCCGGGTTGTGGCAGCCGACGCAGGATTTCTGATCAATTTTTTTCAACTTGTACTCTGTAGGAGCTTTGGCGTGAGCGAGAGCTGGCCCATGGCAGCTTTCACAGCCAACACCAGCAAGCGCGGGTGTGGTTTTCCGATCTCGGAATCCCTTCGTGCTCTCAAGCCCAACCACATGGCACGAAACACAGTCTGGATCGCGGCTATGACCCACCCGTTCTAGAGTATTCAGGGCGAAGCGGTGGTGCGAATTTTTCCACACCTTCGTCGCCTCCGAATGGCAACCCACGCAGCTCCATGATCCCGCGTAAGAAGCGGTGGCTGATCGCGGCACCTGCTCCAGCAGGTGTTCATCGTCAACTCTTTTCAGATAAGTTGAATACAGCTCCTTGGCCGCACCGTCGTCACCAACCTCCGGTCCCAAACCGACGACCTGATAATGGCTCCAATCTCCGTCTCGATACTCCAGCCGCACGAGATACTTGCCTTTCTCCCCCGAGGTGACAAGAGCAGTGCGTCCAACCATCTCGAGTTTCTGGCTTGGGCGGCCTACCGAGTTATATTGAATCAGGGCCAACGCCGGGTGCCTCCTTTGAAGTCGCAAAGCGTCGTCATGGTCTCCGTCCAACATGATTACGAGGGCCTTCCGATCCACCAAGTTGGCTGTTGCGAGCGCCTCCAGCGCTTGATCCTCGCTTAAACTCTCCGAGCCCAACGAGGCAGCCATCTCACGGGCTTTCGTCGAGATCCCTCCGATCATGAAAGGCCCACTCACTTGTGAAGTTCGTAGTCCGAGCCGACCAGCATCGCGAAGAGAAGAAGTAAGGAAGCGGCCGCCCGAGAGACGTGTGAGCTGAAGCAGCATTCCCGGGCCGAGTTTCGCTTCGCTTGCCCCGAAGTTGATCGCCGTCACGTTCAAGCTGTCATCAAGTTGGGACAGCGTTTCGGCCTTGATCTCGGATTGCCTGCCCACGTCGGCGACAAAGGCATTATTGTCGAGAATCGTAGTTCGCCCCGGTGCGGAGAGCTGGCGAATGGCGGTGGCGCGCCTCTTGATTCCGCCGAGCATCGGGTCGCTGCAGCCACACGGAGCCATGTAGCCCAGAGTGTTACCGGTCAGAATGAGAATATGGTTTTCCTGATCCGAATGGGTCAGAAAGGCTCCCGCCAGAAAAGCAGTACTTAAAAGGAATAGAAGGAGCTTCACTTCACCTGAGCGGACACTGGCACAAAGATTTTCGGCTGATCATGGTCATCCGTTTCAATCGTGATGGTCGCGGCATAGCTGCCTTTTGCAGCTCTGCCGTCATACAGCACATGAATCTTATATTCATCTTCCCCCTTAACCTGTTCGATCCGACACGTCAGATGCTCGGAATCGCTGGTTACTTTTAAGATCTTGAACGGCTCGCCGGGGCGGGTGACCAGGAAGCTCGCATCTCGCGCCGCGCTGCCGATATCGCCCAGGTAGAGGTTCATCGGTGAAGCGAGAATCCCTTGCTGAAGCAGCATCGGATAAGTGACCTCCGGGAAAATCGGATCATCTGTCTCAAGTCGGACAAGAGCACCGAGTCGACCACTGATCGGGAGGTCCCGCATATCGATTCGTAATCGATAACCCTTCAAGATTTCCTTATTGGGCTCTCCTTCGGCACCGGGCACCTGCCCTTCCCAAGTGGATATCTCCAGCTTCCCGGGCAGACCTTCCAGCGACGAGTTCTTTATCTTGAAAGGCTTCCCCTGCGGAAACACGAGGAAGGTCTCCAAAACTTTCCCACCCTTCGGAAGCACAAAGACCTGGCCCTTGGCGGGTGAGAACCGATACCGCTCGATGATCGGCACCTCCACCGGAACTTCAGTGACGCTGTTTTGGGCATCATTGGTGACCACGTAGAGTTTTTTCGACTGGAGCCCACCGAATTCGGTCGTGTCCATTTGTACGGGTGCCGTGGCTGACTTGCCCGGTTCAACCTCCGTCATAGAGCCGGTTGAGAAACAGCTGCAATCTGGCACCACAATATAAAGCAGCTTTCCTTCGCCGGTGCTCTTCAGATTGATCTTGAAAGCCGGCCTGCTCCCTTGAACGACTGGCTCGGATTTAAGGCTCTTCGTCTCGATCTCGACGCGCGGAGTACTTGGCATGATTGCGGTTTTCGAATTGATCGCCCGGCGCACTTGATCGAGAAAGTTGAAAATCTGAACCCCGAAAGCGAATTCATAGGGATGCGGACGCATTCGATCAGTTGCCAAGAACGAGTGATTCATGACAAATCCGGGAAAGCTTAGATCGGAAAGGCCGAGGTACGAACCGATGGAATAGCTGAGGTCGTTGTGGAGTTTTGCCGCCTTGATCTGCTTCCCTAACGGGATCGTGAAGGTGATGAGTGGCTGAGCCTCACCCGATCCAGGGCTAATCGCCAATTGAAAAGCCTCGTCAAAATTGAATCGAAACTCAACGTCTGCTCCGGCTTTAACGAAGTTCGGCTTGAACCCAGCGATCCGGCTTTGCCAGTCGGCGATGACCAGATCACGCTCAGCCGCCAGATCGCTTCGCATGCCTTCTGGAACCCCGTCCGTGTTCCAAAAGATCTTGACGTCGCCATCCGCCATACGATCGAGCAGCACCTTCGCTTGATCGAATTTCCCATCCATAGAGAGACTCTCGATTTTTCGAATCGAAGTTTGGAACCACTCCGACGAGGCAAGAGGCATCGTCGGAGTGATCGGAGCCGAAACCAGGAGCAAAACGAGAGACGAGAACATGCGTAAGAACCTACCTTCGTTTAACGCCGATATAGGCTTCCATGGTTCAAAAAAGAGACTCTGCCACTGTCAAGGGGAGAGCAAACAGTGGAGAGCCTCCAATTCCTTTGACGACTTGAGATTAAAATCGGGTCCGCAGACGCGGGACTATTCGACAAACTCGTCTTCAGAAGGGTTCTGCCGCAAAAATGCCTCAATAAATGCGTCGATATCTCCATCCATGACGCCGATCACGTTGCCGGTTTCCTCGCCCGTGCGGTGATCCTTTACCATCGTGTAAGGCTGCATAACATAGCTCCGGATCTGACGGCCCCACTCGGCCGGCCCAGAGACCATCATCGTCTTCATATGCTCGGCATCTTGCTTTCGACTAAGCTCGGCTAACCTTGCGTTAAGCACGAGCATGGCGCTGGCTCGATTGGCATGTTGGCTGCGCTCGTTTTGGCACTGCACGACAATTCCAGTCGGCAGATGCGTGATCCGTACGGCTGACTCGGTCTTGTTGACATGCTGCCCACCCGCTCCGCCCGCTCGAAGGGTTTCCACTTTCAGATCTTCGGGTGCGATCGACACCTCGCTTTCCTCGATTTCGGGCAGCACTTCGACCTTGGCAAATGACGTGTGCCTTCTCGCGGCCGCGTCGAACGGCGAAATCCGCACCAGGCGGTGAACGCCATTTTCCGATTTCAGATAGCCGAACGCGTTCTCGCCCTTCACCACCATATTGATGGAGCGATAGCCAGTGACGTCTCCCGGGGTCTCGCTGATGATCTCAAGTTTGTAGCCGTGGCGTTCCACCCAGCGCGCATACATGCGCTGCAGCATCGACGCCCAGTCGCAAGCTTCACTGCCACCCGCCCCAGCGTTGATCTCCAGCAAGGCATTGCGGGAATCGTATTCGCCGCTCAGCAGCGTCCGCAACTCGTACGCGTCGAGCTCTTTCAAGAAGGTGATCGCCATCTGGTCAGCTTCCTGTTCCAGCTCAGGCGATGGATCATCTTTCAGCATCTCAAACAGCTCACGAATGTCCGATTCATTCTTGAGGAGCTCGTCCAGTGGCTGCAAAATGCCCTTGAGTCGAGAAAGCTTTTGGAAGAGCTTGTTGGCTTCTTCAGGATTGTCCCAAATCGTCGGTGATTCCGACGCCCGTTCCAGCTCGGTTATCTGTTGAAGGAGGTGAGGCCGGTCAAAGATGACCTCCAATAGCGTCCAATCTCCCGCGAGCCTTGGACAGCGCTTCATGCTGTTCGAGTGAAAGCATGTGAGCGATTATACATTTTTTGAATCGATAAATTGTGTTGCTCTACGATTCGTTGTATTATCCGTTTGGGAGAAACTGCTTAAGGAATTTTTTGCTGATGATAATAAAGACCACCAATTTGCGGAGGGCACTTGCCGCATGTTCACTCCTTGTGGCGTTCCCGGTACTGGGAAGCGCACAAGTTCGAGGAGGTTTGACTTTCTCGGGTTCGACCAACAACACCACACCGCTGCCCGAAACCCTGCTGCCGAATCTTTCGTCGGCAACCCTTCTCGGGAATGCTCCGGGGGCTTCGGTTGTCAACGTTGCCGTCAGTCTGAAGCCGCGGGACACCGCCGGACTCGAAGCGTTCTGCAACGATGTCAGCAATCCACGCTCACCTAATTTCCGACATTTCATTACCCCTGAGGAAGTCGGTAGTCGCTTTGGGGCTACCACCGCTCAGGTGCAGGCAGTTAAAAACTATCTGGCTTCGAAGGGCTTTACCGTCACCTTGGTCGCTAAAAGTGGACTCAGCATTCTTGCCCAGGCATCGGTGACGAACGTCAACAATGCTTTCTCGACCTCGCTGAAGCGCTACACCGCGGCGAATCCGGTCGGAACGGGCACAATTACGTTCACCGCCAACTCGACTGCGCTGCGAATTCCGACATCTCTGGCGTCGTCAGTGCTGACGATCACCGGAGTCGAAACCTATACTCGGCCAAAGTCTCGCGACACCCAAACGCTCACTCCTCTTTTCTCGCGAGTGCTCTACAACACACAGCCTTCCTATTTGCTGGGCAACCGCGGAGAAGGGCGAACCATTGGCGTGAGCAACTTCGATGGGTATCGCCTCAGCAATATCGCCCCGTTCGTCGCTGCCTATAACCTGCCGGTTCCTCCCGCAGGCGTCGGCACGAATGTTCAAACCGTTGTTTGCGGCTCGCCTGCAGGCACCGGCGCAGAAGGATTTGAGGGGGACCTCGACTTTGAAATGGAGCTTGCCACCGCTCCTCTTGCCACGATCTTGATCTACGATGGCACAGACCTAATCTCCGTGCTGACGAAGGAAGCTGACGAAAATCGCGCTGAAGTCATTTCGGAAAGCTACGGCTGGAACATTCCGAGTGGAACCGCGACCGCAGCCCACAACCTGCACCTAACGATGACCGCGCAGGGTCAAACCTACCTCGCCGCGTCGGGCGACTACGGCACCACGATCGAGCCCTTTAGCTATCCGAACTACGACACCGAAGTCTTGATGGTGGGAGGCACCGTGGCTACCGTGAACAGCTCGACTGGCGCACGTGTCAGCGAAGTCGGCTGGTCGGGAAGCGGCGGCGGCTGGAGCGAAAACTCGGCTAGCTTTAACAAGTTGCCCTCTTGGCAGGTCGGCAACGGCGTCCCAACATCACCGAATCGAAGGCTTTGCCCCGACGTTGCGGGCCACGCTTCCGGTGCTGGCGGCGGATACTTCATGTACTACGGTGGAGCTCCGACAACCGGAGACGGCACCAGCTTTACCTCACCCATGTTCACGGGCTGTCTCGCCACCTTGGCTCAGCGCCTTGAAGCCGCTGGTCTCAATCCGCGACTTGGGCGAATCAACGACTTTATCTATTCGCTTAATGGCGATCCGACCGTATTCCTCGATATCACGAGTGGCAGTAACGGCATCTTGCCCGATGGCAGCACCTCGACCGCTCACGCGGGGTGGGACTTCGTCACCGGATGGGGTGCGCCGGATTTCGACGGACTCTACAATGCGATCCTCGCAACCAATCAGAATTCGAACGTTGCGATAGACGCGACGGCGATCACGCCTCTCCTGGGCAACTTCATTGGCGGCGATCTCTCGTCGATCGCACTTAGCGATGATCAATATTATGCGATTGGCTCTGTGCCCGACCCGACTTTAGGTCAGGCGGCTGGCGCACAGGTCGACTTTAACCTTCCATCGACGACGACGGCAGCCAAGATTAGCGTCGAAGCGACCGGCGGTGGAACAGGAGGCGCGACCATGATGTGCTACGCCTTCAACTGGAGTACGAGCCAATACGAACTGGTCGGATCAGTTGCCCTTCCGGCTTCCGGAGACAATCCAAAGACGATCAAGATCGCAACGGAAAAACTCAGCTCCTACGTGGACGGCAGCAACAATATGCGGCTGTACGTGCGATGCCACATTCCCAAGCGACCGTTCTCGAACGGTTATCCGCCGCCCTTCGCGATGGATTTGGATCAGCTCCAGCTCCTGACGACCCAGTCGCAGTAATTCTCTTCTGGAGAAGATGAGACGGTCGCTTCACGATGAAGCGACCGTTTTTCTTTGTGTTGGCAGCTAAAGAATCCCATCCAATAACTGCTTTTCGCGAGCTAGTTGGGCTAGAATATGCGTCAACAGTTGAAGGGTGAAATTCCCTGGAGATGAATATTTTGCATGGCAATAAATTAATTTCGCGCATCCTCATCGCGGGGCTTGCCAGCCTAGCGGTGTGTTCGGCCTTCGCCCAATCGAAGGTTATTAAAGCGACCAAGACCTTCCGAGTGCCGGTGTTCTCGATCGATTCTACGAGTCGGTTCACACCGCAGATCGACAAGTCCATCCATATGGAAGACGAGGAAGAACTCGCCGAAAACGACAAAACACCGATGGCGCGCCGAGAACCGCCGAACTCGCTAGTCGCTGGTAAGTTGGGATCATTTACGCGCGGCATTCCGGGCTTTTACTTCCCCGGACCAACCGACGGTCGGTATATCCCACCGGACTGCAACATGGCGGTTGGTCCAGACCACATCGTTGTCGTGATCAATGCGACCCTTGCCTTTTACACGAAGACAGGAACTCTGGTTTTCCAACAGCCGATGGAAACCTTCTTCTCGGATGTGAAACAGAGCAACTTCATTTTCGACCCGAAGGCTTTTTACGATCCGATCGCAAATCGCTACTTTATTGTCGCCCTCGATTTGGACACCGCTTCTGAGGTGAGCAACGCTCTCGTCGCAGTCTCCGACAATAACGATCCAAACGGCACATGGTACAAGTACCGCATCACCACGAAGTTGACCAATGGAGGCAACAACTATTGGCTCGACTATCCTGGATTTGGGTTCAACAAGGACGCCATCGCGATTTCCGGAAATATGTTCGGATTCACGAACGGCTATTTCGGCACGCAGGTGCTGGTCGTCAAGAAGGCAGACCTGCTCACCGGTGGGACTGCTACGGTCAGCCAGCTCTTGGAGCCAGGAACTGGAACCGTCCAGTTGACGCGCACGGCTGACACCACAGTTGATAGAATCTTTGCGATGTCCCGAGGTGGTGGCAACGCCATCCGGATGTATGCCTTTTCGAACCTGCTCGCTTCGCCAACGATGACCGCCGTGAACGTGCCAGTCCCGGCATACAACGGACCAAACGGACCCGCACCAAGCACGGGCGGCAACGTCCTTGACACGCTCGACGGCCGAATCTTCAACGCTCAATATCGCCTCGGCCATGTGGTCGGAGCGCACAACATTTCCATCAGCGGAGCGAACACCGCCCGCTGGTACGACGTGGTTGTAGGCACGTGGCCCACCTCGGGTCAGCCTTCCCTTAAGCAGTCCGGCAACATCGACGTGCCAAACGCAACTTCGCACATGCCTGCGATCAACATGAATGGGCTTGAAGACATTTCGGTCGTCTTCACGCGATCCAGCACCTCCATCGCAGCCGACCTCATGTACTCGGCTCGAAAGAAGGATGACCCGCTCGGACAATTGGGTGCCCCGAACATGCTCACCAGCAGCTCGGGCAACTACGGTGGCGGTCGCTGGGGAGACTATTTCTCCTGTGAAGTCGATCCGTCGGATGACTCCACCTTCTGGGCATTCGGAATGGCCATTAACAATGGTGGCTACAAGACGGAAATCAAGAGCTGGACGGTTTCGACCGGCGGTTCTGGGACGGTCGTTCCAGCCGACACCATTAGCACGATCAAGGGCAACTTCGTGGCGGGCGATACGACCAGCATCGCGACGTCAGACAACGTGTTTTATCAGATTGGTTCCGTAACCGATCCGGCTCTCGGCCAAGCTGCTGGAGCGGAAGTTACTTTCACCGCTCCAACGACGAGCACAGCCGTCAGCGTGAACTTGGAAGTCACCGCAACCGCAGCAGGTGGAACGACGATGGTCTACGGATTCAACTGGTCGACAGGACAATATGTGCTTCTCGGATCGATTGCCACTCCCGCATCTGGCGATGCGCAAAAGGTGATCTCGATTCCGGGTGCGACGTTGCCGAACTACCTCGATAATACCGGTAAGGTGAAACTGATGGTTCGCGGGCATATTCCCAAGCGGCCATTCAGCAACGGATTCCCACCTCCGTTCACCTATCAGTTAGACGTGGTCCAACTGCTGGTCCGGTAAACGATTAGCTGGCGAGCTGAAGGGTTGACTGACCGTTCGCCAGCGACCGATAAGTAAGCCGAAGTGCGGCGTTCAGCGTTCGCATTTCGGCTTTGTCGTCTCGGAGCTTCTGACGCAGCAGGGTAAGGGTTCGCTCTTCCACCTGATGAATCTCGGCGAGAGCTTCGGGATGAATGTAAAGAATGGAAGCGATGGCTTGGTCGCGGCTCTCCAGCAAGCGGTTAATCTCTTCCCAATTTTCAGTTCTTACTTCTGCCTCGATTTGGAGGGTAAGGATAAGCACCTTTTCGGCCTGAGAATTAAGCGGCAAAACGTTGCTCCGCTTGCGGTTCGATCTTGATCGATTTCTCCAACTCCACCCAGCTTTCGCGGAGCTGACTAAATACGTGGAGGGCCTGATCGATGCAGTTGGGATCGTCTTTGATGTTCGCTTGCACGAGCTGGCTCAAAGCATAGTTGTACAGGCTCATCAAGTTGGTTGCGATGTCCCCACCGTTTTGCATGTCCAGGCACGCCATCAGCTCGGAGATAATGCTCTGCGCCTTTTTCAAGCTGTAATTCTGCTTTTCCAGATCCTTGTGGACCATCGCATGCTTTCCCGCCTCCATGAAGCGAAGGGCGCCGTCGTACAGCATCACGACCAGTTGAAGGGGCGAAGCACCGTTGACTGCACCCTTCTGATATTCCTGAACAAATTTTCCGTAAGCCACTACCCTACGATTATCGGAGTCACCGCAAATTACTGGAGGGGCGGGAGCAGGAATTTCGGCTCTTTCTTTCCGTAGAATGATCGGAGTGTCAAAACCTATTCGGGGAGCACTCATCCAAACGCGTATTTCGCCGATCGTCGGGATCTTTCTGACGGTCTTCATTGATCTTCTCAGCTTTGGCTTGATGATTCCCGACTTGCAGCTTCGCAGCAAGGAATTGGGTGCAACCAGCTTTACCCTCGGCCTTGCGCTTGGCATCTTCAGCCTTGCCCAGCTCTTAACCGCCCCCTACCTGGGCCGAATCAGTGATATCCACGGGCGAAGGCGGGTCCTGATGATTACGACGGTGCTGTCCTGCATCGCCTACGTCGTCTATGCCCACGCGACAAGCATTTGGTTCATTGTCGGATCACGTATTCTCGCCGGAGTAGCGGCTGCAAATCTTGGCGTGGCATTTGCCTACGTCGCGGATGTTACGAAGCCAGAAGAACGGGCGAAAGGTATGGGCACCGTGGGTGCCGCATTCGGATTAGGCTTTGTGCTCGGGCCGGGTTTGGGAGCCTTCCTGCTCGCTCTCGGGCGCAACAAGCCGCTTCTTCTTGGATACGTGGCGGCCGCCCTCTGCTTCCTTAACTTTCTTTACGTCCTTCTTCTACTCCCCGAAAGCTCCGAACACCGGGCCGATGCGGGCCAAAAGATGCTCGCTCTCACCGTGAAAGCGGTCAAGATCCCTGGTCTCAGCATATTGCTCATCATGTTCTTTGCCGTCAACTTCGGTTTCACGAACTTGGAGAGCACCTATTTTCAGTTGCTTGCTGATCCAAAGTGGATATTTCACCTCAAGACCGGCAACGCACCCTTCGCTGAAAATGCGCGCGACATCGGCGCGGTAGCCCTCACCGTTGTGGGGCTCGTGAGCGTGATCATGCAGGGCTTTCTCGTCCGAGTGCTAACCCCGAAATACGGGGAAGTGAAGCTTCTCCGCTTTGCCTACGTTTTGCTCGTTCCAGTGCTGGCGAGCGTGCCATTTGCACCCCTTTGGGTGCCTCTCTTCAGCTGCTCGATCCTTCTCGCCTTTTGTATGGGACTCGCTCAACCGAGCATCAGCTCGCTCATCTCACGCGCCTCGCCGCGAGAGATGCAGGGCAGCATTTTCGGCGTCACTCAGTCGCTCGGCGCAATCGCGCGATTCATCGGGCCGCTGATCAGCAATCCCCTGCTCGAAGTGCGGCCGTACCTCCCCTATCTGCTCGGAGCGTCCATCTGCATCCTTCCCGCCATCATGGCATTTCGGCTCAGACAACCCAAAGGCGAGGGGAGCGAAACCGCACCCGCCGCCCACGGATAGAGAAAGTCCGAAACAAAAAGGCGGACAGAAACTTCCGAATTGCTTGGAACGGTATCCTGATTTCTGGCTCTGGGTGCGCTTGACAGCAATGTGCCGTACACCACTTGTGCCAGTGCAATCAATCAAGAGGTATGGCAGTCGTTTGAGCGAGCAGGAAAAGGTCGTCGAAGAGGGTGCGAAGCAGTCTCAAATTGATCGTAGCGGATCAGGCATGGTCATCGGCGTTCTCGTCTTTCTCGGCGGAGTCGCCCTGCTGCTCCTCACGTTCAAACTTGCCTACGATATGTTCACCACACCCCCGGTGGAAGCCCTCCAAATTGGTAAGAACGCCATCGAATTCGAGAAGGTGGTGCCCAATCTCATTGGAATCGTGGTTAAAATTCTCCTCCTCATCGTCATGGGCGTGATGGGATCGTTAGTGGCCAATCGGGGTGTCACCTTGTTTACCGGCAGCCGTACTCATCGCCGATAATTGCGAGCGATGAGCGGGCTCAGCTTGCCTGATCTTGCGGCCGAATTCGACCGGCACTACCAACTTCAAAATTAAGCTGTTGCGATATTTCTGCGCGTTTGGATCGCCGAGAATCAAGAAGTATTCCATGCCTTCGTTGCCGCTTCTGCGGTACGCGATGTAGCCATTTGTCTCTCCGTCGCTTTGGACCAAGCGGCCGCTGATCGAGCGGTCCATGCCAAGATCATAGTTGCCACTGAAGATCGTTTGTCGATGGGTTCCTCCGTAGGTCACCTGCTGCTGCCGCAATGTCAGCTGCAGTTGCCGAGTCACTCTGTAGGCGGCGGCGACTGTCGCACTATGGTAAGGAATCCCTGCTTGCCTCCCCTCGTCGAATCGAACCGCGAAGTTCTTGTAAGGATTGCCTCGTGGAAAACCCAGATTGATCGAGTACAGACTGTCTTTGCTCCCCTCGAAATTCGCTAGATTAGCAGTGGCGACAATCGCAACGTTCAGCGGTCGCGTGGTGGTGAATGCTTGCACGTTCGCTTCCTTACGATAAAAGCTGCCGTCAGCGTGGTTGTAGTCGATCACATACCCGTTCACGCCCCAGTCGTTCAGAAATCCCTTATCCAAGTTCTTGTTGTAACCAACCTGGAAAAACGGGCCGTCATAATCGACCTCCGGCACAAAACCTAACCGCGGATTAAAGCCCCGGTCGGCATGCGCCCAGATGGCAACCCAGAACAATCCCAGCTTGTTGTACTGCACGAGAACGTCCCACTGGTGCCCGAATCCCAGAGCCGTGTCTTGACTACCCATGTCCCGCAAAAACAGGTTGTAATCGCCGATATTCTTGGAATAGCGTAGCAGGTAGGCGTCGTTCTTCAGACCTGGACGCTCCCGCCTCGTGAGCGTCGCACGCCACGAATCGTTTGCCGTAGGATCGTACGTGGCATTCACGACCGTGTCGTTCTGATTCCCGAAATCGAGAGCGTTGATGAAGCTGAAGCTGCTCTTGTCGCTCAATCGGCCATAGGCGTTCACGCCCAGGTCAAACCCGCCAATGCGCTGCGAAGCAAAGATCTGCGAATTTGAGTACGTGCTGCCTTCCTGAAAGAACGGCCGAGTCTCGCCGGCAAGTCGCTCGAAGCGGCTAAAGTCGATGGAAAGAATCTGGTTTTCAATATTGCGAAAATCAGGATTGATCGAACCCACCAGATTCACCTGGTCGGTAATCGGCACCTTCAGGTCGAGCCCAGAGTTCGCGATGATTCCCCGGGTATCCGCTCCCGCATAAACGTAGGGAAGCAGTTTCAATGTGCGGTCGACGATTGGCTTTGGCATCACCACGTCGCTCCAAGTCGGCGTCAAAGCCGAGTCCGTGGGAGGCACATAGACATAGGAAAAGCTCCTCTGGCTTTTCGCCACAAATCGAACCACGTTGAAACGAACATTCCGCCTGCCGCCGCCCCCTGGGATGGCCAAGACACGCCACGGAATTCTCGCTTCAGTCTCCCAGTACTTGTCGAGAACTCTCGATTTCGCAGAGAATGCGCCCAGCCATTCCCGCTTTGCCGCCCTTCCTCCGGCAACCCGAATATTCGTTCCACCGATTGGATTCATTTGGAATGCATTAAAGGCATTCAACGATCCGGTGAGGTCGAGGTCAAGTTCTACGAAATCGTCTCCGCTCAACGAGGCATTGGCTCGATACTCGGTGGCTCGAATCGCTTTCGGATCGCTTTCGTACAACCGGGCCGAGAAGTAGATATAGTCCTTGTCGTACGCGAGCCAAAATTTCCCGGTGTCGGCATAAGCGGCACCGGTTTGACTGTCGAAAAGCCCTTCGAATGGGGTGATTTCTTTCCACTCGTCATCCGAGATGGTGCCATCGATGACGGGCGGCTGGGAAATCGGCTGAGCCTTGACCTGACTTGAATTCGCCTGTGAAGTAACCGCCAGCAGGCCCACGAGAATAAATGCATACAACCGGTGGAGCATCGGCAGACATACCGAAGCAAATCCTTGCATAGTTCCGGCATTAGTCCAATTGGAGCAATTTACGTTGGGCCGTCGTAAGGGTAAGAGGCGCCAGGCGTCTATAATTAAGAGTAGAGCGAATGCTTCCTATCCTCCCTGCCTTGTTGCTGATGCTGTTACAGGGGCCTGCGAATATTGAACGCATGGCCTCCGAAGGTCAGTTGCCGGCAGCTCTCAATGCCATTCATCGCCAGATGGAGTGCAGCCACCGAGGATTCGAACAGCCAGCAGAGCAAGTTGTCTTGGCGTCGCTCCTCGCCGTCAGCCAAGACCGCGAGATGTCGCAGGCACTGTTCCGCCTCCTCTCGATTCCACCTCAACAAGAGGTGGCTTCAGGTGCAAATGAGCCGCTGGAACTTGTGGGTGAGGCACCGCCTTGTCCGCCCAGGATCGATTTTGATCAGCGGCACTTCGTTGATTCGCAGCGCTCGAGAGACGGCCCAACTCTGATTGTCTAGTTCGCCAAACGGCGAAAGTCAAATTTCCCATTACTGCGCACCCCTGCGCGCCCGACAATCACCTTATAACCATGAATTTTTTAAGAAAGTTTTTCGACACGAGCAAACGCGATGTCGAGCAGATCTCACCCATTATCGTCACCATCAATGAACTCGAAGAGTCGATTGCAGCCCTGACCGACGAGGAGCTGAAAGCCAAAACTCCTTACTTCAAAGGTCGTCTCGAGTCAGGAGAATCGCTGGACAGCCTCCTCCCCGAAGCCTTTGCCGTGGTTCGAGAAGTGTCTCGACGAACCCTCGGAATGCGCCAGTTCGACGTTCAATTGATCGGCGGAGTCGTCCTTCACCAAGGTCGCATCGCAGAAATGAAAACGGGTGAAGGAAAGACTCTCGTTGCGGTGGCGCCGATGTATCTAAACGCGTTGGCGGGAAGCGGATCGCATCTGGTCACGGTGAACGACTACCTTGCCCGACGCGACGCCGTTTGGATGGGACCGATCTACCACTTCTTGGGACTGACCGTCGGAATTATCCAGGGCCAATCTCCCGACTCGGATGAACTCGGTGGCTCATACATTTACGAACCGGGTGCTCAGCATGATGATCCGCGTTACGTCAACCTTGTCGAATGCTCTCGGCGAGACTCCTACGGCTGCGATATCACCTACGGTACCAACCACGAGTTTGGATTCGATTATCTTCGTGACAACATGGCATTTAGCGAAGAGCAGTTGGTGATGCGCGAGCTTAACTACGCGATTGTCGACGAAGTTGACTCCATCTTGATTGACGAAGCGCGAACTCCTCACATCATCTCTGGCCCTTCTCGCGAAGACATCTCCGTTTACGGCGAAGTCGATAAGATCGTCAAGCAGCTCGATCCGGAAACTCATTGGACCGTAGATAAAAAGAACCACTCCGCCTCTCTCACCGAAGAAGGAATGGACGAGATTGAGCGACTGCTCGAGATCGACAACATCGCTAGCGATCCTAAGCTCTTTCACCACGTGAACGCAGCCGTCAAGGCTTACGCGCTATTTGATAAAGACGTCGAATATATGGTGCAAAAGGGCGAGGTCGTCATCATCGACGAGAACACCGGCCGCCCCATGTATGGTCGCCGCTATTCGGACGGCTTGCACCAAGCCCTTGAGGCTAAGGAAAACGTCCGGGTCCAGCCGGAGAGCCAAACCGTCGCCACCATCACCTTCCAGAACCTCTTCCGCCTGTACAACAAGCTCGCGGGCATGACCGGAACCGCCAAAACCGAAGAGGACGAATTCAAGAAGATCTATGGTTTGGACGTGGTCACAATTCCAACTCACCGGCCGCTTGCCCGTGTAGACCAACCTGACATCATCTACAAGACTCTCGAAGCCAAATTTCGAGGCATCGCCTGGGAAATTCTCCGTCTGTACTCGAAACAGCAGCCTGTTCTAGTCGGAACTCGATCCGTCGAGATGTCGGAAATGGTCTCCAGCCGGTTGACCGCCGAGATGCTTCAAAAGCTCCTGATCACTCAGCGACTCCGCGATCGCGTTGAGGTCAAAAAGGACATCAAGGGCGAACTTAAAGAGGATGCCAAGAGGCTGTACGAAACTGATCTCGCAGAACTCACCCGTCCTGTACTCTCGACTCTGCTGAGCAAAATCGACTTGAGCGGCAGCCCCCTCGAAGGCGACTGGATGGACTGGTGCCTTCAACAGTTTGGTCTCGGAGAAGAATGTCGGGCGCATCTCGAAGAAGCGCTTAAGCACGGCCTTCCCCATAACGTTTTGAATGCCAAATTCCACGAGAAGGAAGCTGCGATCATCGCGGAAGCGGGGCGTAAAGGTGCCATCACCATCGCCACCAATATGGCGGGTCGTGGTGTCGACATCCTACTGGGTGGGCGCGTGGAGGACGATGTCGTCAAACAATCGCGGGGTCAAACCGAAGTGGCACAGGATGGCGTCGACGAATACGCCGACACCTTCGCCTCGTACCGCCGGGGTGGCAAGGAGCGCGCTGCGCCTCCACTTCCCCTCGATGACACCGAGCGACGCGAACGCGCGGAAGAGGTTCGCGCTCTTGGCGGCATGTTCATCCTCGGTACGGAACGGCACGAATCGCGACGTATCGACAACCAGCTGCGAGGTCGTGCGGGTCGTCAGGGAGATCCGGGCGAGAGCCGTTTCTTCGTCTCACTCGAAGACACCCTCTGGCGCATCTTCAACGCGAAGATGCTCGAAAACCCGGTGCTGAAGGTGTGGCCGCCAATGGAGCAAGTCGACGCGAAATTCTTGAGCGGAATGATCCAGAAGACACAGGAAAGAATCGAGAATCACTTCTTCGAAAGTCGAAAGAACGTTCTCGAATACGACGACGTCCTCAACGCCCAGCGAGAGCACATCTACGGCATGAGGCGAGAAATTCTCCTCGGGAAAGACTTCCGGCAGGAACTCACCGAGCACGTGAAAGCGTCGGTCGCCGAGCATGCTGGAGACGCGTGGATGATCGAAGAAGACGGTTCTCAGGTCTTCGATTACCAGGTGCTCTTCGAAGATCTGAATGAGATATTTCCACTCCTCGACTACGCGACCGTAGCAGACCTGGAGAAGTATGCTCCCGGCCCCGAGCTCGTCCAATTCGTGCAGGAAAAAGCCCTCGCAGCCTATCAGGACAAGGCGGCCTCTCTCGGCGACGAGATGATGCGTGAACTTGAGCGCCAAGTGATGCTGCACGCGGTAAACAACCGATGGATGGAGCACCTCCAGACCGTTGAGTACATCCGCGAAGGCATCGGCTTGAGGGGTTATGGCCAGGTCGATCCTTTGGTCGCGTACAAGCGAGAAACCTACGACACCTTCCAAAGAACCCTTCAGGGCATCCGAGAAGACGCGGTTCGCAATATTTTCCACGCGCAAATTCGTATGGAAGAGCCCCCAACCCATGCCGATGCGGACGCTCAGGCCCTTCGGATGGATCTTGAGGAGCTTGAATCCGAGGCTGCTCGAATGGGAGCTCTCGGCTCAGGTGGAACTGCGACCGCGACCGTTCCTGCGGCCGCTCCGGCTGCAGTCAGCTTGGACCAGGTCGATTGGTCTCGCGTCGGCCGAAACGACCCCTGCCCATGCGGAAGCGGGAAGAAGTTCAAAGCCTGCCACTATCCGAAGCTGAGAGAGCAGGGAATCATCTGACCTGGTAATAGGGGTGAATATTTGCGCAGAACCTCGCACATATTCATCCCCCAGATTGAGTAACGGTCTGGTCATAATAAACACAGGTTTGAGACGGTTGCTCTCCCAATTTCCGTTAAGAACCTAAGCACTGATAATTCGGCTCCGAGATTCGGAGCCCTTTTTTTTCGCTCCATACGGCCTTAAGGCTTGGGTTTCCAGATACGCTTTCTGCCCAATTTGACGATCTGGCTGATATCGATCGTGCCCGCAGCCATCGGCCTTCTCCCCATCGGCATATACACGCACTTCGGCGACATGCTCCAGCAATGTCCCGCGAAGGTGCCATCTGAGTTGACATAGATCCGCAAGTAGCCCAGACCCAAACCGGTGCCGCTGCGGGTGTCACCTTCGCCATGCGGCGTGCTGGTCACGTCGAGAATATGGACCGAGTATTGAGTTGTATCTGGCTCTGTAGGAGGTTGGGCCGAGATCAAGTGCGGCGATTCGTCGACGAGGAATGTATGTCCGGTATTTCCGCTCCCCTTCTCGTATTTGATCGCGATAAAGGTGCCAGGTTTAAGATCGACGATACGATCGCAGGATAGGAAGCCCCGATGCCCCTTGATGGCATCATAGTAGTCCGAAGCCGTCGGTCTCCGTCTCTTGAGCCAGCTCTGCAAAACGCCCGGCGTAATCGCGGGGTAGCTCTTTGGAAGTAAGGCGTTCCAAAAGCCGCTGCAATCGGTCCGGCACTCTGCCGTGCGACCCTGTCCAGGCCACACAAACGTTTCCCGCTTATGCCGGTAAGAAGTGGTTTCGCCACTGACCGCCGCCGCCATCTCTCGCGCCAGCGTGAGATGCGGTGGCATGTGCAACTCGCCTTGCGGCAGAGCGGCGGTCAGGCAAAACCAGAGCAAAGGGAGGCTACAGCCCCTTGTCGGCCACAAACTTGCAGATATCCGCGATACGGCAAGAGTAACCCCACTCGTTGTCGTACCAGCTCACAACCTTGACCAAGTTGCCAATGCCTACCGTGTCCACTGCGGAGAAGATGGAGCTGTGCTCGTTTCCTCGCAAGTCGGTGGACGTCAGCGGCTCCTCAGTATAGGCGAGGATATTCTTCATCGGCCCGTCGGCATACTCCTTCATCGCAGAGTTGATTTCGTCCACGCTGGCTTCCCTGCTCAGGAGTGCGGTAAAGTCCACCACCGAGACGGTGGGAACCGGAACTCGGAAAGCCATCCCCGTGAATTTGCCCTTTAGTTCTGGGATGACCAATCCAACGGCCTTGGCCGCGCCAGTGCTGCTCGGGACGATGTTCTGCGAAGCCGCCCTCGCGTCGCGAAGGTCTTTGGCCGCCGTATCCTGCGTCTTCTGAGAGTTTGTGAATGCGTGAACCGTCGTCAGCAGGCCCTTCTCGACGCCAAAGCGCTCGTGCATAACCTTGGCAACCGGAGCTAAGCCGTTGGTCGTGCAGCTCGCGTTCGAGATAACGTGATGAGAGGCGGGGTCATACATCTCGTCGTTAACCCCTAAAACGATCGTGACGTCTTCATTCTTCGCCGGAGCCGAAATGATCACCTTCTTGACTCCACGGTTCCTGTGTGCAACCGCCTTGGTCGCGTCGGTGAATAATCCGGTGCATTCGAGCACCACGTCCACTCCAAGTGTGTCCCAAGGAATTTGACCTGGATCGCGCTCGGCAAACGATCGGATCGATTTTCCGCCGATGTGGATGTTCTGCTCATCGGCGCTGACATCTCCGCCGCGAAAGTCTCCATAGGTCGAATCATGCTTGAACAGGTGCGCGTTCGTCTGAGTGTCCGTCAGATCATTGACGGCCACGACCTCTAGTTCCTGCGGATGCCGCTCCAAAATTGTCCGAAGCGAGAGTCTCCCGATGCGTCCGAAACCGTTGATTCCAATTCTTGTGGGCATAGGGAGAGATTACCTTTTGCCCCTACTCGGAACCTGTTCCGAGCCGGGAACGGGGCTTTCGGTCTCTCCCCCTGACAGTATCGCCCGTGATTGCATCAAATTCCACGAGCATGCTTGACGTTACACCGCCTCGAACGCTTATAAGTTGTACGCACAAACTGCTAATGAAATGAACCCCTTAGCGGGAGGGTTAAGCGACATCACTTCTCGGCTCGGGAGAAGGTCAATTCGGCGCGGCGTTCAGCTTCATCCCCTCACGGGCGGCAAGATCTTTTTGATCGCCTTCACCCAGATTGCATAGCCCTGGCTGTTGAGGTGAAGCCGGTCGGAGACGAACAGCTCCGGACGGGGACCGCCATCCTTCGTGAGCATTTCGCTGAACACGTCGACAAAAAGGAGCTTTGGATGGTCTAATGCATACCCCTTAATGAGGCGATTCGCCTCTTTGACGCGGTCGAGATTCGCCCAGCGCGACGGCGCTGGCGAGATGGAAATATATGCGATGACAACTTTCGGCAGCGCCTGCCTGACCTTGGAGACGAACCGCTTGTAATCCTCGAAAACCGTCGCTGCCGACTTGCCGCCAGCGAGATCGTTGGTTCCCGCAAAGAAGATGATCATGCGCGGCGCGTATGGAATGACGATTCGATCTGCGAAGTAAACGCTGTCGCTGATCTGCGATCCTCCGAAACCTCGATTCAGAACGTTGTAGCCCGAAAAGTCTTCCCGCAGGGTCGTCCAGCGCGCAATGCTCGAACTGCCGACGAATAGAATGCCGCCTTTAGCGGGCGGATGGATCGCATCTTCCGCTTCATAGCGCCTGATCTCCGGCTCAAACGGATTCTGCTCGCCTGTCTTCTGCGCAGAGACGAGCGCCACGAGCGCGAAAGAAAAGGAAAAGAGGAGCAGCAGGATGAGCCTCATCACCCTTGAGCATAACTCAATTTGCGCCTAGGCCTTCAGCGCTAAGTCGGTTCACGAAGGATCTTCAGGCCGACGAGCCATCCGATCGTCACGCAGGCAGCGCATCCCACCCAAGGGGAGTAGTAGCCAAAATCTTTGCCCAGGTGGAGGGACACGCCCACCGGTTGCAGCTTCTCATACAAGAACGCGCCGACGGGAGCGCCAATGATCGCTCCGAGCCCCTGCGCGGTCATGACCGCGCCAAGATTTGCCCCACGCTTCTTCGGGTCGATATCACTGACGCTTGCCATCCAAGCCGGAATCGCGAGCAGGAAGCCAATCCCAACCGGAATACCGCCAAGGGCAAGGACCCACGCCTGGCGCAGAAAAGGAACCACCGCTCCCGAGGCGATCACGATAAGCCCCGCAGCGCAAAGTCCCATCCCAAAGTGAACCGCCTTCACGCGCCCAATCCGCTCGCCCAGCTTCGACATCGGCACGCTTGCGATCGCCATCGCGAACGCGCCCGGAAAGACGAGGCCGCCAAAGGCTGACTCACTCATGTTGAAAGCATCCTGCGCAAAGATCTTGATGATCGCCATGGGAAAGCCGATGCCAGCGAAGGTGATCACCGCCAGAATCAAATAAGCCGGAATCTGTTTAATCGACCTTAAGAAATCAGAGAAGCTCGCCTCATGCTGCTCGACCTCAGCCTCCGCGTGCTTGGTCGAGACGCTGGGGATGAAGAAATAGACGGCAAGCGCCACGCCCGCAAAAAGGATCGAGGAGAAAATCAGCCCGGCCCACTTCACCCCCGCGACGTCATTGACAATTCCTCCTATCGGCAAAGCCAGCGCGATCCCAAGCATGTAGCACAGGTTGAGGAATGACATCGCCTGCTGACGCTCAGTGTCCTGAACCGCAGCCCCCATCTCAGAAAATGCAGCCGGCCAGAGCATCGCGGCACCCAGCCCGTCGAACGCCCGGAGAACCACGAAGGCGATGGTCTCCCAAGCCCCGGAATTGTGCGGAACCACCAGGCTCAGGAGTGAGGTGAAGACGCTGATACATGGACCGAACAGCATCAGCTTCTTCGGACCGATGCGATCCGCAAGATGCCCCATCGGGCTCTTGAAGATCGCTTCGCTAAGAAGAAACGCAACCAGCACGAGCCCGATGACGCTTGCCCCAAATCCTCTTCCGTTCGAGATGAACGTGTCCGTCGACTCGGCCTTAAGATAGACCGGCATGGTGGAGATATTTAGAACCGCATAGCCGACTTCTGCAAGCAGAGCGACGATAAGGAGACGCCAAACCGCTGGCTGCATGAGCACTCCTTTCCGCTTTTCGACCGCAGCCTCACTTGACATGCCTATATCCACAATCGGGTTTTATCCCAATCGGGTTGCGTCAGTTTACAATGGTCGGAGCTTTTTCAGTCTCCCCGCCTGAATCCGCAATGCAAACAGGAGATGCGGCGAGGATTACCGTCTCGAGCGGCGACGGATGAAGGCTAGGGTGCCGAGGGTAAGGGCGGCGAGCGAGGCGGGCTCAGGTACCGGCTGCGCGTCGAGGCGGTAGGCGAGGTTCACGTGGTCTCCGAGTCCGTTGGTGATCTCGGCGGTGTCTCCCGGGAAGTGCCACCCGCCAGAGGGGTTCATCTTGCGAGCGTTGAGCGGATCGCTGCCCGCATCGGAGAGCAAACTGCCCAGCACACCCGTCTCTCCGAAAGAAGAATCGAGTTGTGGAGTTACGCCAATCCAGTAATGGCCAGCCTCCAACGTGAAGTCGAGGGAGCTCAAGTCGAGCGTCACCTTATAAGTGTATGGACCCACGCCAAAGCCCGCCTGACCGACCGTCGCGAACGCTGTACCAAGCTCCGCGTGCAAGACGTCGCCGGTGAGCGAGACGACCGGTAGGTCATCTCCCCCGCTGAAGATATTGAACTCATAGCCATGCACGTTCTGAACCGCAAACTGGTCTGTTCCAGATAAGCCGAACGTGAAGCTGCTCAGCTTGCTAGCTTCTCCGACGCTAAAATCATCGATGGCGATGATATCGTACTGCTGCAGTGGACTGTCATAGCGCTGTGAAGAGAAGGCATATCCATCTGGCGTAAACGTCCCACCAATCTGATCGAAAATGGCGTCCGCTCGTGAAGAACCCACCAGCGCTGCCAGGGCTGAAACGACGAAGAGAGGTTTGATTGCACCCATACCCCAACAAGGCAGCCAATTTCATGCCTTGTCGGGACAAACAGCCGAAAACCAGCCATCTTACGGGAGGCCCCGTGGGATTTTCGGCTTCGTTCAGGACACAGGAGGGAAACGAGCGCTAGACCAACGATATTCCTCAGCTCGCTCCAGCTTTTCTGGGCGTACATGGTTCAGCATGTACTTCATCTTCTTCCGAAGCATCAACGAAGTCGACTACGGAGGTGGTGATGAAAGGTGCCGTCCCCGGCTCTTTGCTGTTGCGGTAATGCTTCTATGTGCCCATAAATTCCAGTTTCAACGACGGACGGTGATAGCCTCGGCACTTGAATGGGAACAGGGCCGCACCCCGGAGTCTCGCGAAATATGGCACCTGCCGCGAGAGCCCGGTTGTGTTGGGCTTACCTGGAATCTGCAATGTCGCTGGAAATTTGCCAGGCCCCATTAAGCCGCTAGAATGCTTTAACCGCGGAATTTGCGGCGGCGAACGAGCGCAATCGCGCCGAGCGCCAAGGCGGCCATAGATGCCGGTTCTGGAACCACGGCTCCCAGCTTCACAGAACCTCCACCCGGGATGCCTTGAAGGTGGATCATTGCTGCCACATCAGTCCTCTGACCGCCGGTTGGTACGGCCGTCGAGTCGAACATAGACGCGGAAAGATTTGCACTCGTCAGGCTAAAGGAAATGGATTCGCCTGGCTTCAGCCGATCAACCCCACCACCTGCGTTCGAAACCGCGAATCCTTGGCGAAGATCAAATTTATAGCCCGCGTTCTGCTCCGTGTTAAAGCCCTGGCTAAGCGCACCGGAGAACTTATTAATCGGGGTCTGCCCACTTTGGGTAACGGTGGCGTACGGATCAAGGTTCAGCCATAGGTCGGAGATGAACTGGCCGGTTGCCGATGTCGCGTTATGGGTAAGGGTGACGAGCACAGTGTTCGCCCCGGAATCCGCGATTGTCAGAGTGGCGATATTGGATCCGCCAGGGGTGTCTCCCGTCAGGATCGTGTCAAAGTTAAAGGTGATCGACGAAGCCGACGCCGAGGCCGCGGCGATGAGCGCGAAGAGGCCCGCACTATAGCGAAGAACCGTGTTATGTGCCATATGTGCTCCAGCGTATGCTGAAGCGGGTTGAACATTGGCTCGCAGAAGTAACAGGATTGTAAAAACCTAGTGATTGGACGAGGCAGTTCAGGCCGAGGCGGTTGCAATCATCCTCCATCGCCATCTTCCGGACCTAGAGGCCATGGGTGGTGGTGACCAGTTCCCCGTAAACTGACCACGGATGACCCCTAGGATACGTCTCCTGCTAAGAGGAGAAGAGGAATGAGTAGCAAGAGATACACGCAGGAGCAGATATTGAAGATGCTCCAGGAGATCGACGCGGGTGCGACGATCGCTTCGGTGGCGCGGAATCACGGCGTAAACGTGCAGACTTTGTACCAGTGGCGCAAGCGTTACGCGGGGATGGGAGCGAGCGAGCTCGCCGAGCTGAAGGCTCTTCAAGAGGAGAACCGGCGGCTGAAGCGGATCGTGGCGAG
>JAEVZK010000019.1 GCA_023392285.1 Armatimonadota bacterium
GCAAAATAGCGCGTGGTCGATGTCGTTGTGCCGGCGAATTGTCATCATCGCTAGTCAATTGTGATCCGCAATTTAGCGGTCGCCAACGTCCGAAGATAACGGACCACCTCTAACGTCCACTTCGCACGGCGACCGGCCCGATAACTGAGCAAAGCGTCGAGAGCGTTCAGCACTGACTCCGGAACTTCAGGCATCACGGCGAGAGCTACCGCCGTTTGAATAGCGACATTCTCGAGTTCATCAGCCTCTCGCAGAGTTTCCCAACGGGCTAACAACTGCTGAGCTTGATCTTGGAATAACATGTTTTCTCCATTTGAAAGGTGCATGGCGCACAGGCGTGCGCAACGTCGAAGGGTCGACGACTAGTGCACAATCAGGAGGAAAACATTTCGCATAGCGGGGTGATTATGTCACAAAAACTCGATTGATGCTCAGCTTTTTGCTTTTGCATGGGAGCGTATATCCTCCAGAAGCTTCTTGGAAGTATTATCTGCGAAATGCTAACTGCGATCTCATACGACCCCAAAGCTGCCATTCTCGAGAAGCTCGCCAATTCGGTGAAGATGTATCTCGCCGATCTCGGCCACATCCCCGCTGATAAATTGAACGCGGTACCGATGGGCAAGGCTCGACCTCCACTGGAGTTCACCGCTGAATGCGTCGGATTCAACAGCTTCGTTGCCTCGATCGCCTCGGGCGAAACTCATCCGATCCCCACAGAAGAAGAGCGAGAGAGCTTTTATCGAACAGTGGACTCTCTGGAGAAGGCTCAAACTCTGCTCCAAGAAAGCGTGGATCAGCTCACTTCGGCGGTTCAGAAGCTGGACAATGAGAGCTTGTTCACACCAGCCAAAACGCCGTGGGGAAGCGATGCTACCATCTTCCAACTGGTGGAAATGACCTGTTCGCACATGGCTTATCACGATGGCCAGCTGAACTACATCCAGTCGCTTTACGGCGACGATGCGAATCACTGGCATTGATCAGATTTCTGGGATGGAGTTCGCTCCATCCCATCTGACTTAGGCTCGGCGCTTCCTTCGCAAACACACGGCCACTCCTGCTCCCAAAGTGAACAGCGAGAATGGCTCTGGGACAGGGTTCCCGATCACGCGGACCGTTCCATTGGTGTCGGTGAAGGTGGTCCAACTATTGCCGCCGTCATTCGAGACTACCAACTGGCCCTGACCGCCCGCGTTGCTCAGGTTCCACTTACCCGTCGAGCCGTTGAGCGCTTCGATTGTGACGTAGTAGGTTCCGGTACTTAGCGCCGCATTTGTAACGGAGGCTAAGTTGTACACACCCGACACGCCAGCACCAAAGCTATTAGTGACGGTAAAGGATTCTAGCGTGGCACCAGGCGATCCCCCATTATCACCTTGGAGACTGACGAGCATCGAATCAGTTTCACTATCCATGCGTAGGGCAATGTCAATTTCGCTTAACGTGTAATCGCCTGAAACGGTGAACACTTTGCCCATGTACGTGCCGGAATCGAGAGTCCACCCGACCGTTGGGAAGTAGCCGACCCCACTGCTACCAAAGGTATTTACCAGCACGTCTGCTCGGCTAAAGCCCGCGAGTGCAGTCAAGAAAACGATCCCAACTGCTTTGTGTAATAAGTTCATCAATATTGCTCCTGCAATCAAAATATTTGTCGCAAGTGTTAGTCGGATCACGATGAGGATTAGTTCGAACTGCTGTCAGTCTTCGCAATTTTCCCGTGTTTGTCATTTCCACCTGCTTATGGTGTTGTCTGCCTCACCGGTAGACTGGCGCTTATGCACGTCGATCTCCAATCCCTCGAGCAATACAACACCGACCGATTCGTGGTGAACCTGGTCTACAAGGGGCGGCGGAGTGAGGCGGTGATGCTCTGCCTGCTGCCGGGACAGGAAATGCCGACTCATCCTCACGAGAATTTCGAGGTGGTGCTCATGCCGCAGACTGGGACCGCCATCCTGACGGTGAGCGACAAAAAGGAAGTCCGGCTCGTGCCTGGAATCTTGTATTACGAAGAAGCTGGCAATACTTTTCGGATTGTCAACCCTGGATCGGAACCATTCCGAGTTTTAATTCACCTCATCCGCATCACTGAAGATGATCGCCCAGCGCACGAGTGAACTGAAGGCACCCAAGTCTAGCTGAAGGGCCGAACTCGGGTGCAAGGCAGGGTTTAGCTTCGGGTGTAGCTGACTTTCATGTACTGGATCCACTCACCATTGGCCTGCTCGCCCGACGAAGTCATTGTGCGGTGATTCTCATCGATGATGTGGATCACGTCTCGGTAGTTGGCAGTTTCACCTTCTTTTTCCATGTTAGGGCCTACGCAGTCCAACGTCATGGTTTTGCCGTCTTCACTCAAAGTTCCCGTGTACTTCCAGAGGTGTGACGACACGTCCATGATCATGAACCCTCGATATTCCTTGAAGGTGAGATCGTAGCCAAGACCGGTGTAGTAGTTCATCGGCTCACCTGCGGGCATCACCGCGCGGCCTTGACCGTACGCCCAAAGACCGCAAAGATCTTTCACGCTCTCCGTGCCTTCAGACTTCATGACTGAGCCGTCTGGCATCATCATTTCTGCCTCTGTCTTCCATTCTCCGACCAACTGTTGCAGCCACGCATGCTCCGCAACTGGCTTGGAGCCCATGTCCTGCGCTTCAACTGTTTCTGTACTCATATCTTCTCCTCATGCCCCACTTCGAGGGCGACGAACAAATTATACCAACCATTTGGTATGAATAAAGCACTATTTAGATTTATTCTGGAGAAGCTCGCGAATTTCGAGCCGTCTTGAGCGATGAAGAGGGGGTGTGGCGGTTCGGAGCTCCCCCCAAAGGGGAGCTCCGAACTGGTGATTACCGGCCGCTGCCGGTGTTTACATTCGCAGGATTAATCTTCGGGAAGGCAGGAACCTTGTATTTGGGTCCGCCTTTCGCCAGTTGCTGCTTAATGTTTTCGATCGCCGCATCGAGTTGCGGATCCTTGCCTTGCGCGGCCAGGTCAGGTCGAAGATCGACGTCGATGTCAGGATCGATTCCCTTATTTTCGGCGATCCATTGACCGGTCTGCCGATCATAAATTCCGAACTCGGGGGAGGTGACGCTGCCGCCATCGAGGAGGGGAGCTCCGCCGGAGATGCCGACAAGTCCACCCCATGTTCGCTTGCCGATCAGCGGCCCAAGATGAGCCTGGCGGAACATCCAAGGGAAGAAGTCTCCGCCCGATCCTGCGTATTGATTGATCAACAAGACCTTCGGGCCTTCGATCGCGACTGCGTCGGTATTCGGCTCTCCATGACGATTGATAATGCCCGCCCGAGCCTTACGAGCCAATGTCTCCACGAACCACGGCTGAATATAGCCGCCGCCATTCCACCGCTCGTCGATAATCATCGCGTCCTTGTCAGTCTGCGAATAGTAGCCCTGGATGAAGGCGATGGCGCCTTCGGTCGAGGTGTTCGGGATGTGCATGTAGCCGATACGCCCATTAGACATCTTTTCGACATACTTGCGGTTTTGCTCCACCCAGTCGTTGTAGCGCAGGTTGGACTCGCTGCCAATCGTCTTGACACGAACCTTTTGAGCGCCAGAGAGCGACGGCGTGCTGTTGATCGTCAAGGTCACGTATTTGCCTGACTTGCCAAGAAGCAACGCATCAGGATTGTTTGCTCCAACCTCCCGACCATCGATTTCGAGGAGGTAATCACCCTCGTTCACCTTGTTTCCAGGTTCTCCCAGCGGACCGCGACGATCTTCGTCGAAGTTCTCTCCTCGATAGATGTGAGCAAAGCGAATGTGTCCGTTGGCAAGTTCGTAGTCTGCGCCAAGCTGTCCAATCGGGATTGGAGCGGGCATCGGTCCCATGTCGCCGCCACTGACGTACGCGTGACCGGTTCCGAGTTCGGAAATCATTAAGCCGAACACGTAGTTCAGATCGTAGCGATGAGCCAGATAAGGCAGGTATGCCGCATAGCGCTGTCCGATCGCGTTCCAATCGAGACCGACAATGTTCTGATCGTAGAAGTTGTCTCGTTCGAAGCGCCAAGCTTCCCAGAACATCTGCTTCCATTCGGCCCGGGGATCGAC
>JAEVZK010000039.1 GCA_023392285.1 Armatimonadota bacterium
AAGGTGGCCGATCTGGTGCGAAAGAGCCGCCCTGACGTGCAGCTTAAGTCGAATACTCCCGTGATTGATGGGAACAACGCTCAGATCACCTCGGATGCAACCATCACCGCGTCTTTTCTGGGGAACAGGCAGACGTTCACGCTTCATGACGTGACCCTCTCGTTCAAGAAGGAGTCGGCAACCGATTGGCTTATCTTCCCGACGACAAAGTGGAAGCTCACCGATGTATCGTTCTCGAGCGATCAGATCCCCGTGTTTGGTGGCCTCGCCGGATTCGGAGGCTTATAATTCTGAGACCCTGACGGCCACCGAGAGGGACCAGTGGTAAATTGGCTTTGGCTCCGGCGAATCAAGAGTCGGCGGAGCAAGAACAACTTAGGAGGTTGTTACCCATGAAAAACGTTATCAGCTTGCTCATTGCGAGCCTCGTTCTCTCTGCGGCCATGATGGGCTGCGGCAAGCCCGAAGAGCCAGACACCAACGCGACCGGTGTTACCACGGGAACCACCGGAACCACGGGAACCACGTCGACAACGCCGCCCACCAGCGACACCAAGACCGACCCGACTGCGCCCCAGTCACCGAATAGCGGCGCGCCAACCACGCCAGCTACCACTAGCGGCAACACGACGTCAGGCGGCACAACCGGCTAACGGAGCCTCAAAGAGCGCGCGGCAATTGCCGTGCGCTTCCTTGCAATGCTCACAATTTGAACTCTGCCGGAACGATTGTCCGTCACTAAAACGCTTGGCTGCGGAAATAAATCGATGCGAATCTATACCGTTTCTTTGTTCATGATCATTGCGTCGCTTTGTAGCGCCCAATTTTTGCGTGGTTTCCAAAATGTGGATTTGTGCGAGCTAGCTGAAATTACAAGTGTAAGCAGCATCGAAGATGTCGTCTGCACGAAAGTGACCGATGCTCCTGGACCTGAGCAGGTCCATGAACGGTTCTTGATTGTTGGAGTGAGAAGTCTTGCACAGTTCAAGCAAACCTTTCCGCTTGAAGCCAAGATCGCGATCAATGTGGAGATGCTTCCTGAGCAAGGCGTGCTCTTCGGCACTAAATCCGCAATCGCCTATCGTCAACTGGTTGGAAAGCGGTTCGCCTTAAATATCAACAAGCATGAGCAAGATGGATTCTTTCTCAGCGAAAGATTAAAGTCGGACCAAGCCGTCTATCGATACCAATGGTGAGGTGGTCGCTTCCACAGCCAAGGACGCCTGCATCATACCAATCGAGAGTGACACCGTTGTATTTGAAAGGTCCGATCCTCCAATGCTTCGCCTAATCGAAGCTCTTGCTTATCAGAGCGTCTGCTATAAGCAGAAGGGAGTGCTGATTTTTGGGTGGCGTCAGGAGATCGAGGACCTCGCAGGTAGAGCTGATCTGGCCGACTATAACTTCGAACGAATCAGCGGCATTATTTCCAAGATCTTCTGGAATGATGAATCTTGGCAAAATACGCCTAAACGTGCCGACGCTCTTCTCTTTCTCATCAGCATGGGTGACGAGGCTGCCGAGGCGCTGGCAGAGGCAGATGTGATGCGAGATCCCACTTGCGCTGATTATCGCGGCATTTGCCCGATTACCAAGAATGAGCCACTTATGCTCCAATTGATCAGGAGTGCACCGGTAAAGGTGGTCCAGTCCATTGTCTACCGTCATGGTTTTGCCGATAAGCGCGGACAGCTTGAAGCGGCAGTCGAGCGTTTCGGCGAATTCGACGGGCTCGACGTCGATATCCTTGATCTTGCATTTAGGGTTACGGCAAATCCGTCCCTCAACCCGACGATGTTTCGGAATATGCAAGGCGAGGGAGCGCATGCCGAATTGGTGCTTCTGGTGAAACGCGCTAAGCCGATCATCCAAGAGTGGTTGGCTAACCATCCCGATGCCTGAAGGCTCGCCCAATGGCCAAGGCTGGCAATGGCGCTGCAACCCAACGTGCACATCGCGCATCTCCTTCTTTATCTGAGAGTGCAAGATTCGTCGCGGTCGCTTACCGCCAACTCCATGAACCGAGTAGGCTCTAAGCGATGGATCGCCTGACGATTTGGTGCAATGCGCTCTTTCCCGATGAAGTGAACGAGTTCCTTCGAAAGAGCGTGGGAGAACACCGCCTCATCTTCAACGAGGAGCGCTCTTCGAACTTGGGTGCAAGCGGCCCTAGCTCGACCATGGCTGAGGCAGACGTGCTGTTTGGTCAGCCAGCTCCAGATCAATTAGCCGAGTTGGATCATGCGAGGTGGGTTCAGATCACCAGCGCCGGATTCAGCCGCTATGATCGCCCCGAACTTTGGAGCAGATTGCGCGAACGCGGGATTCAGTTTACGAACAGCTCGGACGTCTTCGACGAACCTTGCGCACAGCACCTTCTCGCATTCATGCTCGGGTTTGCAAGAGCTCTTCCGCAGTCGATGCTGAAGCAGTTGGATCGCGAGTGGTCGCACGACGACATGCGTCCACTCACGCGAAATTTGAAGGGCGATCGCGTCCTCATTATCGGATTTGGAGCAATCGGGCATCGTTTGGTTGAGCTGCTCGATCCGTTCCGGCTCGACATCGTGGCGGTAAGGCGCACGGTAAGCGGGGATGAACCCATCACCACCTACCCCTCGGATGAACTCCCACGGTTGATCAGAGAAGCGGACCACATCGTTAACATCCTTCCCGCCAGCCCTCAAACCGAACGACTGATCAGTCGCGCCATGCTCGAAAGTGTCAAGCCTGAATCGGTCTTTTACAATGTCGGACGGGGCACGACGGTCGATCAGCCTGCGCTCATCGACGCGTTGGAGAGCGGAAGGATGGCAGGCGCTTATCTCGACGTCACCGATCCAGAACCTTTGCCGCCAGACCATCCGCTTTGGCGCACCCCAAATTGCTACATCACGGCCCACACCGCCGGGGGCCACCGGGAGGAATTCCCGAACCTGGTCAACCACTTCCTGGAGAACCTGAAGCGCTTTGAGGCCGGCGAGCCGCTGCGGAATCGAATCTTCTAAGCGTCGGGCAAAATCGGTGCGTACAAGTCGGTCACCGGCTCAGCACTTCTTCGAGAATCGTCGCACCCGACAATGTAAATTTCAAAGGCCGGACGGCTCGGATCTGGACGATGTCCCAGGGCCGGAAGGCGGGTTGCATAGAATTCGTTCCAAGCTCGCCCTAAGACGTGGTAATAACCCTTGAAAGTCGCTACGGCGTACCGTCCACCCGGCAGGTCGATCAACTTAACTAGCCCGCCACCGATCGAATCGTAACCATCCACCTCCAGGCACGCGGCGGAACGAAGCTGATCCGGGGCCACCGCATTTGGATCATCGTAATAAACGGCTATCAGGGTTCCATCGCCGATTTGCGTCTCTTTGGCCCACTCGCGGAGTTGATCGAATTTCTCTCCAATTTGCTCATAGGGGCCTGAATGCTCGATCGCGGCCAGCCTTCTAGCCGGAACGGATTCTTCGACGCGTACTTCCATGCATCTATTTTGTATCATCAGATCGCGACTTTACATCGCCGGGAAACGGAGTAAACCAGCGGCGGTAAAAAGGAAGCCGCAAGTATTCGATTTCGGCTTCGAGCCGTTCGATGCACGCATTCTGGCTCACCAGATCTTGTTTGACCGCTTCCAAGGCACGATCGTAAGTCGCGAGCACCTCGCTGATGTTTTCGAGTCCGGTGCCCAGTTCCTGGCGCATCTCTTCCAGCTTCTTCTTGCCAATCGGTTCTTTCAGCGCCCGGGTGAGATTAGCTAACCCGTTCAGCGCCGGACCTGCGGCTTGGCTGGCCAAAGAAACAAGAGTCATGCTAAGCGGCGTTGGCATATCGTTTCGACGAATGAAGACGGACGCGAAGCGCACCCGCCTTAAACCAGTCGACTCTGAACTTAAGCGCTCGGGTAAAGTCGGATAATAGGTGAGCGTTTCGAATGAAGCAGTGGTTCTCGCAGCCAAGTTGGCTTGCAACCGCTGTGTTCGTATCTTCGAGATCTCAGACATCGATGCGAGCCAAGTCGAAG
>JAEVZK010000020.1 GCA_023392285.1 Armatimonadota bacterium
GTGTGAAGTTGCTCGAGAGTCGCCTCGGGTTCAAAGTAACCGGGAGTCACGGGCATGTCCACGTTGACCGCAAGTTGCTTGGCGTCTATTTTCGCGCCGAGCTTGCGCATGGCCGATGCTGGCGGACCAATAAACGCAAGCCCTGCTTGCTGACAAGCCTCTGCGAACTCAGCTCGCTCGCTAAGAAATCCATATCCGGGATGGACAGCATCCGTACCCGTGCTTCGCGCCGCATCAATAATTTTGGCGATGTCGAGGTAACTCTGCCCTGGCTCCGATCCACCAATGTGGACCGCCTCGTCCGCGAACTTGGCATGCAGTTGGTCGCGATCCGCATCGCTATACACAGCAACGGTGCGGATGCCCATTTCCCGAGCAGCGCGTATCACTCTCACGGCAATCTCACCTCGATTGGCGATGAGCACCTTCTTTATCATGAATCGAGCTTACTCAAGCTAAACAACGGACTCGCCTCACGCGTCTAAGAGAGTATGAAGTTCGTTCTTGCTTGCGCACTGACCCTGTTAACTGTGCCAGTTTTTGCTCAGCAACGGGGTGCTCCTGCGGATGTGCCTCCGAATCATTGGGCCTTCAAAGCGGTGGACGATCTTTTCCGGGCAGGAATTCTTCAGGGCTACCCCGATGGCACGTTCAAGGGAGATCGACCCGTTTCCCGTTATGAGCTTGCGTCAGTGCTCGCAGCGCTCAACTCGGCCATGATTCTTCCACAGGTGCCGCTGGCGCCTCAGCTTGCCACTCGCGCAGATTTGGACCAATTCTCCCAAGCGATCTCCTCCTTACGGTCGCAAGTGGAGACGCTGAAGACAGATCTTCATTCCGCTTCGAAAGATCTCAAATCTCAAAATGCGACCATGGACGACCTTCACCGGCAGATCGAAGAGCTAAAGAAGCAGATCGGCGGCTGATTTCGACCACGTAGGTGGCGTAGATGCATCGGGTACAATCCCTTCTTGCCGCAAGGCTCTCTGCTGCGCACGTGTTGCCCAGCCTCAATGCCCATAGGGAGCAAAATGAACAGAAAATACGAAGCGTTTTATATTGTCAAGCCAGATTTTAATGATGGTGATGTCCAGAAGATTGCCGACCGCTACAAGGCGTTGATCGAAGAGAAGGGCGGCACCGTCGAAAAGGCCGGGAAGTGGGATAAGCGAAAGCTCGCCTATGAAATTAACGGCTATAAAGAAGGCACGTACGTGCTGATGAATTTTGAAGCGCCCGCCGATGTTCCGAAGGAGCTGAACCGGCTTCTCAATATCTCCGATGACGTGATCCGCCATCGAATCTACAGCGCATAGGAGACTAAGTTGATCAACAGCGTCGTACTCATTGGCCGCCTGACTCGAGATCCCGAGCTCAGAACCACGAACACCGGCAAAAACGTATGCGATTTCAGCATCGCGGTCAACAAGAGGTCTAAGCCTCAAGACGGCTCTCCGGATGCCGATTTCTTCCGCGTCAACTGTTGGGACAAAACGGCTGAATATGTTTCGAATTACCTGCACAAGGGCCGTTTGGTAGCCGTCGAAGGCCGTCTTCAATCTCGCAAGTACACCGCGTCCGATGGCTCCAATCGCGAGGTTGTGGAAATCGTCGCGAATAACGTCCAATCGCTGGAGCGACCGCGAGACGACCACGGCGGAGCCTCGACAGAGGGCGGATACTCAGCTCCCGCGCGCAGTTCTGGCCCGGCCCCAAGTGCTGACGAATACGATCCTTTCGCCGACGAATGATCCTCACGCTAAGTAGCGATGTCGACTCTGTTCACAAAAATCATCAACCGAGAGATTCCGGCCGACATCGTTTACGAGGATGAGCATGTCGTCGCGTTCCGCGATATCGATCCCAAGGCGCCTACTCACATCGTGATCGTTCCCCGCCAGGAGATTTCTGGCGTGGCGGCGCTTCCGGACTCCGGCGATCACTTGTATCTGCTGAACGCCGCGAAGAAAATCGCCGAACAAGAAGGATTGACTAATGGCTACCGCCTGGTGATTAACCAAGGGGAAGATGCGGGGCAGTCGGTGGATCACCTGCACATGCATCTCTTAGGCGGCCGACCACTCTCTTGGCCGCCCGGCTAATCTAGAGCAGAAAAGCACCGAATAGGGCAAGAGCCAACGAGAACGGAGCCGCTACGATCGGCCACCACCCTTTCCGATTACCCCGTGTGATCGCCAAGTAGCCCAGGAACGTTGCCGCGGGAGGAAAGGAGTAGCCTATGCAGGCGAAGTGCACTGCGACCGGCGCGGCGAGTGCGAGGAGCAAGCCCATAACCACTTCCTTTTTCCCATCGATCGCTGAGGGAAGAAACAAGGGGCCATCACGATCAGCTTCTCCGCGAGGATAATAACTCATTCCAGGAGGAAGCGAAGGAGGGCGGTTAGACGGAGGAGGAGGGGGTGGCGGCAAATCGGACATCGCTAACCCTCCTCAGTCGTATCTAAGCTACTCGAACTTCTTGATGTTCTCTTCGAACATGTCGAATAGCTGCTTTGCCTTCTCATCGTAGGCAGCCTTGTCTTCCCAGGTGTTGCGCGGATTCAAAACTTCATCCGGCACGTCGGGGCAGGATGTTGGCATGTGCAGGCCAAAGACGGGGTCGATCTCGTAAGGCACATTGTCCAAATCGCCATTGAAGATTGCCTTCAACATCGCGCGTGTGTAGCGCAGCTTCATGCGCTCACCGATCCCGTAAGGGCCCCCGGTCCAACCCGTGTTCAAAAGCCACACCTTCACATCGTGCTCCTCGATCTTCTTGCCGAGAAGATCGGCATAGACTTTGGGTCGTAGGGGAAGGAATGGCGCACCAAAGCAGGTGCTGAAGGTTGGCTGTGGCTCCTTGACTCCTGCCTCAGTACCCGCTACCTTCGCGGTGTAGCCGCTCAGGAAGTGATACTGAGCCTGCTCCTTGGTGAGCCGGGAAATCGGAGGCAAAATTCCAAAGGCATCGGCGGTCAGGAAAATGATGTTCTTTGGATGGCCACCGACGCTCGGATGTACCGCATTCGCGATGTATTCGATCGGATAGGCCGCGCGGGTGTTCTCAGTGATCGAGGAATCCTCGTAGTCGGGAACACCATTCTCATCGAGAATGACGTTTTCGAGCACCGCACCCGACTTGATCGCATTCCAAATTTCTGGTTCACCCTCAGCGCTGAGCTTGATGCATTTGGCATAGCAGCCGCCTTCCACGTTGAAGACGCCCTCATCGGTCCAGCCATGCTCGTCGTCGCCGATCAGCTCGCGATTTGGATCAGCCGACAGGGTGGTTTTGCCGGTGCCGCTGAGGCCGAAGAACAGCGCCGTATCGCCATCCTTACCAATGTTCGCTGAGCAGTGCATGCTCATGACCCCTTGCAGCGGGAGCAGGTAGTTCATCAGCGTGAAGACTGACTTCTTCATCTCTCCGGCGTACTCAGTCCCAGCGATCAGCACCTGCTTCTCCGCCATGTGGATCGCGACCACTGCGTCTCCCTTGGTGCCGTCGGCAGCGGGATCCATCTTGAGCTTGCCCATATCCACTACTGTCCAGTCGGGCGTGAAGTCTTTCAGCTCCTCCGCCGTCGGCCGAATCAGCAGCTGCTTGATAAACAGGGCATGATAGGGCCGCTCGACAATGAATCGGACTTTCAGCCGGTGCTTCGGATCAGCCCCGCCGTAGGTGTCGATGACGTAAAGCTCTTTACCAACCGCGTAATTCTGGATCTTGGATCGGATGTGCTCGAACGTCTGCTGATCCATTGCATTGTTGTTTTCCCACCAGATGTTCGCTTCGCTGCTTGGCTCTCGGACGGTGTGCTTGTCCTTCGGCGTTCGCCCAGTATATTTGCCACTCTTGCAGACGAGCGCTCCGTTTGAGGCAAGCACGGCTTTCTCGCCACTCAAGGCATGCTCCACGATTTCATCGACCGAGGGATTGAAATAAACTTTGGCTGCGCGGTTAAGATCGATAGGTTCGGTTGAGGTGGTTGACGGCATTGTCAGGTTCTAAGTCCTTGCTGCCATTGCGGCAACGATATAAGAACCAGTTTACCTGTCGGTAATTTCCCAACTCGCGAATCTGGGTCCCGCTAGTCTACGGTAGCGGGCTTGAGCCCTTGCCGTCGCCCAGCATCCAGTGGGGAGGATCGATCGGGAAGTTGCGGGGGCGAAGCGGCACCAGAGAATAAAACGCCACCACTGGAAGCGTGACGAGAAAGAACAGGAGCAGCTCGACCCAAAAGGAGAATCCCAGCACGCTCCTTAGAACCGCGACGATGATATAGAGCAGCAACATGAAGGCTACCGCCACAACGGCGAAGGTGCCCGCACTCGCGTTCTGCTTCGCTCGATCTTGGTTCGGCGGCTCGTTCCTTATCAGCAAGGCTTCGATATCGTCCAGCTCGCCTTCCCAGAGCGCCTTGTCTAATCGAGATGCTGGCTGGCCATACTTTTGAACCACTTCCGTGAGGAGAACCGAGCATCCGTCGCCTTCTTCAGACAGCCAGACCACCAGCGTTGTGTGAACGCTCCGCGGCTGGGTCGCGACCAATCCAGCTCCACGGGCACTGCGCTCGAACTCGAGGAGGTTCTCCTCCTTGACGATCCGGAACCCGTAGGTTTCCAGCAGCTTCTTCACGCGAGCCCGGCAAACAGCGCACGAGTTGGGGCTCACGAAGGATCGTTGATAATGCATCTCATCTTGCGTAGGAACTCTTACTGCCCTACAATGGGTACGGTTCTCCGGAACGGAGAGGGTTCCTTCGACTGCTATGGATTCTATTCGATTCTTTTCCGCTGCTTGTGTTTTGACTCTCGCTGCGATGGGTCATGCTCAACGCCGCGAAGCTCATAACTACGATCTCCAAGACGTGAGCTGGCGCATGAAATACGCTTTCGATCAGAGGCAAATCGAGGGTGATGTGACGAACACGATTGTGCTGACTCAGGACGGCGACAGCGTCTGGTTCGACTGTGGACCTCTCAAGATTGAAGGCATCACCACCAACAAAACGCCCGCCACTTATCGGCTCCAGGGTGAAAAGCTGGTGGTTCATCTGCCCGAGCGGATGCGAAAGGGATCGAAGCTTGCGGTGCGGATACGCTACTCGGGGCAGCCGACGGCGGGGATCTACTTTGTCGGTGCCGCCCACGCCTATCCAGGCCACACGTCGATGGTTTACACGCAGGGAGAGGCTGAGGATACGCGCTATTGGCTTCCCACCTACGACTTCCCCGATGACAAGGCAACCGCCGAAGCATTCATCACCGTTCCCGCCGGCGAATATGCCCTTAGCAATGGCAAGCTGATGAAAATCGACAAGCAAAAGGACGCTTGGACATATCACTGGAGAATTAGCCGGCCGATGTCGACCTATCTCATCAGCTTGGTAGCCGGAGAGTATTCGGAAGGCAAAGAATTTTTAGGAAAACTCCCCGTGTCGTGGTTCACCCCCGTCGGAACGGAGACTTGGGGGGTCGCTGCCTTCGCAGGAACCGATAAAAACATCGACTTTTACAACAGGCTGACCGGCTTTAACTACCCGTACGAGAAATTCAGCCAGAGCGCCGTAGCTGACTTCATGTTTGGCGGGATGGAGAACACCACTTGCGTCACGCAGACAATCACCGCACTTCATAAGCCGGAGAACAAGCCGATTGCGGACAGCACCGGCCTCGTTGCTCACGAACTTGCTCACCAATGGTTTGGCGACACCGTCACCTGCGCCGACTGGTCCCACGCGTGGCTGAATGAAGGCTTTGCGACGTTCCTACCCGTGTTCTACATGAAGAAACTGCATGGCCAAGCCGCTTACGACCTCGGCCGCTTCGATCTGTTCTCAGGTGCCGTCGCCTCGCAAGAGTTCACAAAAAGACCGGTCGTGAATCCCAAGTACGAGATTCCGATGGATAACTTCGACGGACAGATTTACGGCGGCGGTGCCGCGCGGCTTTTCACCTTGATGGGCCAAGTCGGCGAGAAGCCCTTCTGGACGGCCGTCAATCGATACCTCAACACCTACAAGTTCAAGAATGCCACCACAGAGCAATTCTTCGAGGTGATGAGTCAGTCCACAGGAATGAACCTCGACGCGTTTCGAAAGCAGTTTTTCTATACCGACGGCTATCCGAACTTTCGGGTCGCGAAAGAAGGGAGCACGGTCGTCATTCGTCAGAGCGAACCTTATTTCGACCTGAACCTCAAGCTTTCGATGCTCGACCGCAACGAGGTGGTGAAGGAAATTCCCGTCTCCATCCACGGATCGGAAACGCGCGTGGACATCAAAGGCTATGAGAAGAATATTCCTGTCCTCGACTATGCCGTCACCGCGATGGCGAAGATCACCTATTCCGATCCGATCAGCTCCCCCGAGCTGCTCCGAATCTGGTGGCTTGCCCCGAACGCGGCGGCGAAGATGATGGTACTTGGCAGATTCGGTGACAAGGTGAATCAGACCGACCTGCTCGACGTGGCTCGAGACGAGAAGTCGCCGGAGGTCCTGATCAACGTATTGGATCGCCTCACCTCTGAGGACGCAGTGCCTCTCCTCGCCGACCTGTCTCGCAACTTTGATCGCCAGGTGGCCTACAAGGCGACGCAGCGTCTCGGGGAGTTTCCGAAGAACCAGCAGGCTCAAGATCGCTTGGCCGAGATTTGGCGGAACGAGAAGAACGAATACATACGCAACGTCGCCCTCACCGCCCTGCTTCGGACCGCCAAAGATGGATCGCTGGCCGCGGAGGCTTGGCGCACGGAATCGGAAAAGGAGATGTTTCGCCAAAGTGCCCTGTGGTGGTGGACGGAGCACGATCCCGACCTCGCTCGCATGCGAGATATCGAAGTGCTTACCGCGCCCGTCGAGCCCCTAAACCTCTCGGCAATCCGAAGCTTGGGCAGGCTGAAGGACAAACCCGGCTTGCGAACTGTCTATAAGGAACTGATCCGGATCGCAGGCGGACGCTCTTTTGCTCAGCGCACCGCTGCGGTCGAGGCCTTGGTGGAATATGGCGATCCCGCGGCTATTCCCACGATCGAGCCGCTCACCAAGAGCAGCCTCTTCTTTCTTCGACGCACGGGTGAAGCGGCAATCGAGGCGCTCAAGAAAAAGATCACGAAAGAGGGGCCTACAAAGGCTGCTCCTGCGAAGGACTGAGAACGCGGCCGACGCGAAGAAGGAATTCTTCCGCATTTTCGGCGTGCCACCGCAGGTGGTTCATTTCGAGGCGAAGCTCGTCGAGCTTTGCTCCCAGCGCGGTCAGATCGGCGGACAGGATCATCGGCGCGAGATCGTCTCGAATTCGATCCGCGGCTTGCAGTAAGTCGTGGATATCCACCGCAATGCCTTCCACCGTTTCCGACTCGTAACCGGCAGCGCGTATCTTGTCCTGAACTTCTTCTCCGAGAAGCCAATATTCCTGCACCATAGGATCGGTGCTGCCCTCGTTCGGATCAGGCCCACGGTCGCTCATCGCTGAAAGTCTACTTGCAACCTTGAGGGTTGATCCCCGTGTTACTATTGAAAACGGATGTTCTTCACACGCGTATTCAGACCCTACATGAGCATCCGCTGGCTCGGTGTCGTGCTGCTTCTCTTTGGCGGTTGGTACCTGTGGAATGCTGGCTGGCTGAACTGGCACCCCTATGTCGTTCTGGTCACCGGGTTAATCATGGCCTTGTACGTCCGCAAGCTTGTCGTGGATGAAAATGAGCGGCACATCGAGACGATCACCGGAATCTTCCCGTTCTTGGCCAAACATATTCATCCGGCCCATCAGCTTCGCTCCATCAAGCTCTCCGTCAGCGATCGCGACGCTAAAAGCGAGAGCTCGCCGTTGCGTCCATGGCCGATCTTCCGCGCCTCGGTTCTTTGGAACAGCGGCCGCTGGGGAAGGCTGATGTCTGGTCGCCGACTCAATTGGATCGAGAAGAGAACCTATTCCGTCGCGTCCGCGCTCGGCCTGAATGTCGAAATGACGGACGGGTACAAGCGATACCGTGACAAAATCATTGGAAAGGAATAGCCTCCCATCTTGCGAAGTTCTATAATGTAGGCGAATGTCTACTGCGAATGAACTTATCGAGCAGGCATTCGATCGCCTCGCAGAAATGCCGGGTTATACATCGCGTCCAGATCAGCGCCAACTATCGCTGCTCCTATCCGACATGATCGAAGGAGGCGGACGCGGTGCATTTGAAGCGCCAACTGGTCTGGGTAAATCCCTCGCAGCGCTTATTCCGGCCATCGCGCACGGCATCGCGTCGGGCCGCAGAACGGTGATCGCGACTTATACGAATGTTCTTGCTGAGCAGTATTGGAGGCAAGACCTTCCACTTGCGCTGAGCTTGTTTGAACCCACCGACGACCTAAAGTGCCAATTTCTCATCGGCCGGCAGCGTTACGCTTGCTTGAGCGCCATCGACGAGCATAGTCCAGAGCTGCGTCGCTCATTTGTTCCCCTCGCTAAATTGGGAATTGAAACCGAGCTGAGGGACTCGGTTCGAAATAAGCGCGACGTCGGTCGGCTCTGGCCGCTGATCGGCACTCCGCCCGTGTGCCAGGGGAGGTCCTGCTCCAACTACAACTCCTGCTACTACTATCAGGCTCGTAAGGTTGCCCAGAAGGCACACGTCGTGATCACCAACCACAGCGTCGTCATTCAAGACGCCCTGATCGCGTTGAGTAGCGACGAGGGAGAGGCGATGCTCGGCACCTTCGACTTCTTGATCCTAGACGAGGCCCACGACTTTCCTCAAGCGGCGACCAACGGACTCGAATTCGAATTGAGTGGCAACAAGTTGGCCTCCATCGTTGGACTCGCTGCGCGCTTGAACAATCTTCTCTTGCCAATCGCCCAGTCTGCTGATGAGGCAGATGCCTGGATGCAGCTCGGTGAAGAATTCAAGCGCGAAATGGAACGGTGCCAGCGAGCGCTCGTCGCCTACTCCTTGCGCTTGGGCCAGCCAGGCATCCTCAAAGCGTCGCCGGCTGAGGTGATGGAGCACGAGGTCGTTCAGGGAGCAAAGACCCCGGACGGACTCTTTGGCGCACAGCGCATCGCCGAGGTGACGAGCGAAGCTTGCCTGGATTTTGCGAAAAAAGTTGAGCGAACAGTGGAGCGCTGGCGGGACTCCGGTCGGAGCCTTGGCCAAAATTCCGAGACTGTGCGCACCTATCTTAGCTACATTCGCGAGTACGGTGCCGCCTGCTATCTCCTATTCATGCCGGAAGGCGTCGCCGTCAGCTATGTGGGACGGAACGGGCCAGACGCGATGCTTCGCGCTGACGTGATTGGACTGGCCGACCGCTTGACTGAGATGATCTGGGACCGAACGCCATACGCCTGCCTCTCGGCGACCTTGGCGTTGGACGGAAATTTTGACTTCTTCTCCCGTGTGACGGGCTCGAAACCAGACTTCCAGGAAATCCTCCCTTCGCCATTCGAACATGCGAGCCAGGCTTCGCTCTACCTGCCAAAGGAAGGAAAAATTCCCGATCCAGCTACCGCACGAAGAGAAGGCTTCGAGGAAGAATATTTCGCCGCCGTCGCCCGCGAGTTGAGTGAGATCATTCGTCTGATGGAGGGAAGAACGTTGGCGCTCTTCCACAGCCGACGCGAGATGGAGGGGGTGGTCAAGCACATCGACGTCCCGAGCGATTTGCCCATCCTCATGCAATTCCGCACCGGCGCGGGATCGGTTGGGGAACGCTTTATCGCAGATCCGCGAACCTCCCTCTTCGCCCTGCGATCGTTTTGGACTGGATTCGATGCGCCCGGAGAGACGCTCTCTTGTGTCGTCCTGGTGAGAATCCCCTTCGAGGTGCCCGTCGATCCTCCGCAGATCGCGCGAATGGCCTGGCTTCAAACCCTCGGACATGACCCATTCAAGGCCCACACGCTTCAGCAAGCCAAGATGATGATGCGGCAGGGTGCCGGACGCCTCATCCGAAGATCGGAGGACTGCGGTATCATCGCCCTCCTCGATCCGAGGCTTCGAACCAAGCGCTACGGCGAGGAAATATTAGAGAATCTGCCCCCCGGGATGAGAATGTTCGACGACTTCGCGGACGCAGCTGGGCACGTCGGGATTGAAGCCTCGCTGTTCGCGGGCTAAATCCATTTCTTCCAGCGGAAGGCGATCAAGATCCCCACCGAAGATACGACCATCATGCCAATGGCAAGCGGATAGCCAAACTTCCAGTGAAGCTCCGGCATCTGAGAAAAATTCATGCCATAGATGCCAGCAATGAGCGCCGCGGTCATGAGAACGGTCGCAATGACCGTCATCTTTTTCATCACCTCGTTCAAGTTGTTGGAGACTACCGAAAGGTGAACGTCCAGCAGTGATGTGAGCGTGTCTCGCTGGAGGTCCACGTTCTCACTCACCCTCACCGTATGCTCGTAAATATCTTGAAAATAGGGTCTAACGGATTCAGGAATGAAGTCGATATCTCGACGCAAAAGTCCATTGATCACGTCTCGAAAGGGGCCGATCCGCCGCCTGATTTCAAGCAGCCGCCGCTTGATCTGAAGCAATTCGTAAACTTTGTTCTTGTCTCCGGCGAAGATATTATCTGCAATCGCATCGACATCGTCTTCGATCTTGTCGATCAAAGGCATGTAAGCGTCGACGACGCCATCGAGCAATTCATAGAGCAGGTCGGAGGTGGTCATTTCCTCCTTCAAGGGATGCTTGGACCAACGGTCCAGCCAGAAATCCACGGTCGGGCAATCTCGATCCGCTACGGAGACCAAGTAATGATCGGAGAGAAAGAAGCCAATTTCCACCCACTCATCGGAGGCAGTGGCGGAAGAGCTGCGCGATAGCGCGGGGACTACGAGGAAAATGTATCCCTCATACTCCGTTAACGAGGGTCGTTCGTTCGGGCTGAGTGCGTCTTCTACGGCCAACTCATGAAAATGAAGTTTGTCTTCCAGGAAGTTGGCCGCTTTGTCCGGGTCCGTGTAATGTAGGTGAATCCAGACGTGCTTGCCTACGTCGATCAGCTTGATCGCCTCATCCGGGTCGATGTGACGCTGACAATGCTTGCCATCGATACAGCTAGCCGTGATTCCCGGCTGTGTTGCAGGAGTTAATTCGTCGTGAATGACCATGTTCTCTCAAGCGCGATCCCCTTTGGATCGGCGGCTTTAACCTCCACCCGATAAGTGGTCTTAGAACTGAGCGGCTTCTTGGACACAAGAAATCCCGTGTTTTTGAGATTCTGATCCGTAGCGGGTGAGTTAAAGTAGCAGGGCACTTCGACGCCATCCTTCGTCAACTTCATAGAAAAGACCTTGATCGGCGAGACAAACCGGGTGAAGTAGCCAAAGACGATGGGATAACCGGCGGGCGTCTTCTGTCCGTAGGCAACCAAGGGCGGTGGCGCATCGAAGCCATCCCAAGTCGTGGGTACATCCTTCTGTCCGTCTACAGGCGAAAAGCTCACCCCTTCCTGCTGACTGATGCCAATGTCGACCGAAATGTATCTGCCGTCGATTCCGATGCCGATTTCGGGCGACCCAGGCTGCATATATGGCATCCGGTGATACGGACCAGCAAACTGGCTGCGCAGCCCTTTGATGGGATCGGCGTCGTCACTCCCTCCTTCGAAACAAATCCCTTTGTAGCCTGCCTTCTGAGCCCGATCCCAAGGCGCTACGGCCGTAAACCCGGGTGAGCTCTGCGACTCGAAGTGAGAGACAGTTTTGTTCACTCGCATGTAAGCTGCATGCTCTTTGGCCGCCTGAGTCAAATTCGTATTGATTTTGCAGGCGGGGAGGTGCATCTCGGCTCGCCAGCGGTTGATCTCATTAAAGATGCGCCCCTCGTCTCCCCCAGAGGACAGCAAAACGAGCAACGCGGCGCAGATCATGATCTGAGTGTACAGGAAGCCGTCTGCAAAGGGAGTCGCTCTTCACAAACCCCGCCTCATCACATCAAAGTTGAGCTATTACCACCGATCACCAAACACCGAACGCCGAACGCCGAACGCCGAACGCCGAACCCCGAACCCGACGCATTCACCACTCCGCCTCAAAGGTCCGTTTCAGGCGCAGGTCCTGATCGAACAGCAAATATCGTCGAATCTGCCTGATACCCAGAGCCCGTCTTGGATTCAGGCAGCAAGCCCGAATGGCGACCTCCGGCCCGAAATCCTGACTCAAATTTCGGAAGGCATCCATGAGAGTGATCGCGCTTCCCGCGAGTGCGCCATTTGAGGCCAACCGAATCTGTCCCTTTTCCACCACGCAGTCCAGACCCCACATCGTCAACTTCGTCCCCGCTGGCAAGCCAGTGGCCTGCGTTGAATCGCTTACCGCCAAGATGCGATCGGCTGGTTTGTTTTTCAAGAGCAGCCCAGCCGAGTCTCGGCAAACGTGGTGCCGATCGTAAATCAGCTCGCAATCTAGGCTGGGGCTAGCAAGGGCGAAACCGGCGATCCCAGCTTCACGATGGTGGAACCCGCGCATCGCATTGAACGTGTGGGTCGTTTGAACGGCTCCAAACTCACTGCCGCGCCGCGCTTCTTCAAAGGTGGCATTGGTATGCCCCATGCTCACCCTAACTCCTTGTCGCATGAGTCGCGTAGTGAGTTCCAGAGCGAACGGCAGTTCCGGAGCAAGTGTGATCACTTTAAGACGCGAATCGTTCAGAATGAAATCCCATTCGCTCGCCTCAACCGGCGGATTCCGGATCTCTGAAGGCGGCTGCGCGCCCGGAAATTCAGGCGAGATGAAGGGTCCTTCCAGGTGAAACCCCACGATCATGGGATGATCGATCAGATGATCCAGACTGCTTCGAACTGCGTCCAAGGGAGCGGTCACTGTGGTCGGAAGGAACGCCTCATATCCGACCTCCGCCAGCTTCTCGCAGAGTAGCGCTATCTCCTCGTCCGAGGCGGTCATGAAGTCGATCCCGAACGCCCCATGAATATGCCCGTCGACGAAGCCGGGCACCAAAAGCCCCGAGGGAGGTCTGCTGACGCGCACGGCCTTCGATGGCCCCTCGTCCCAATCCACAGCGTACGTGCCGAACCCTTCTGGTCCGAGAAGGTCGTAGATTTCCGTCAAAACCGCACCGCATACTTTCCGCCGTCTCGCATGATGTGCCCGTCCAGTTCTAAAAGAGTGAGTTCCGACATCACGTCCGAAGTCTCGCATACCGTGCGGTCCACGATCATTTCGCCTGACAATGGCCCATCCTTGAGCGCCGCGACGATCTTCTTCCCCATGGTCGACAGCTCAGGTTTGGCGGGTTCTTTCGCCTTCTTGCGCTCCAATCCAAGTGCTTCGCACACCTGATCCGGATGGTAAACCAAGGTCGCACCATCCCGAATCAGGGCGTGCGACCCGGCGAAACTGAGTTGATCGATATTCGCAGGAACAACCAAAACTTGTTTGTTCTGTTCAAGCGCCGCGTGAACGGTGCTGAGGCTCCCGGATCGCTCCGGGGCTTCGACCACCAACACCGCTTGACTGAGCGCCGCAATGAGGTGATTGCGGCTCAAGAATTTGTAAGGATTAGGACGACTTCCGATGGCGTGATGGCTGACCAGGCAGCCATTTTGTTTGATGCTTTCAAATAGCCCCGCGTGGGCTGATGGGTACACCTGTTCGATTCCTCCAGCGAGGACAGCGATCGTCTTTCCTCCGACTGACAAGGCACCCCGATGCGCTGCCGCGTCGATGCCAAGTGCGCCACCGCTGACGATCGTGACGCCCATGCCCGCCAAGGCTTCCGCAAACTTGATCGCCACTGCTTTGCCATAGGTCGAAGCCCCGCGCGTCCCAACGATTCCGACAGTTGGAGCTGCGGCTGCCGAGAAATCGCCCCAGTAAAAAATTGCTGGCGAGATCGGAGCCTCCCCCATCCAAGCCGGAAATGACCTGCGATCAGCGATGCGAACACCGGCAGCCATGGCCTTTTCGAAAGCTCGCGGATAAGGGTTTTTGGCGCGCTTTCTTTCCTCTTCGCTTAGGAGAGGGTGATCTTGGATGATCGCAGATGCTTGCTCGGGCCAACGAAGGGCGTCAGCCAGCACGGCCGCTATCTTAAAGGGAGCAAGCTCGGCCGCAAGCAAAGTTTGCCAGCCGAGCTCATCCATGCCGCTGCTTCCGCGTCTAACGTCCGCCGCTTGGCCCGCCGCTAAATCCTGAGCCCTTGTCGCCCGTGCTCTGTGGTGGGGCGGCTCGCGGTGGCAGGCTGTTGTCGATATTTAGGACATAGTCGCTCTTCGTGGTGTTGCCCAGCCAGTCGGTTGCGGTCACGGTGAAGACCTTGCGACCGTTGGAGAGGGGTTTATTCTTTTGAGAAAGCGTGCTGAACCGAACCAACGCAATCCCATCTCGCCCGAGCGTGTAATCCAGAGGCGCGCCATCGACGGTGATAGAAAGCGTGCTTTGGTTCAGACCAGAAGCCTCGTCGCCCAGTCGGAAGTAAACCTCTAGGCGATCGCCCGAAACTTGATCACCAATCTGGGGCCAGATCATGTCCACGGCTGGACCAGTCAGGTCGACTCCCGTGTTCTTGTCGAAAGCCAGCAGGCTGCCATCTTTAGCGAGCACCAGGAGAGTGTCTCCGGTGACGACCGGGGCTCCCGCAGGCTGAATGGTCCAAATGCGCTGCTTGGTGTCTTTCTTGGTCGTCGTCTGCCCGCCTCCCAGCTTGCCTCCGCCTGTGCCCGATTGGCCGCCACTAGCCGCCTCGCCAGCCGAGTCAAAAAGAACGCCGATCGGACGAATCAGGTAGCTCCAGAGCAACTTTCCGGTGCTTGGGTCGACCATATTGATCGAACCATTGGTGCCCGGAATAATGAAATTCTTACCCGCTGCAGTCCCGCCAGAAATAGGCCAGGTGCCGATATCGAACGGCTGCTTTGTCAGCAGGCGACCGCTTGAGTTGTAATAGGTGCCTTTGCCATCCTGATCGACCAGGAACACGCCGTCACCGGAGACCGTCGGGGGAGTGCGAGCGATCGTCTGGAGCGGCTGCTGCCAGATAGCGCGTCCAGTAGCCCCATTGATCGTGGTCAAGTACTGGCCACTGTTGATGATAATGCGATCGCCCTGCACCACGGGAACCGAGGTGGGATCGAGCGACGTGAATTTTGCCGTCCAGTTCGGTTTCTGAGTGGTGGTGCTGATGCTCACCAATTCAAAGTTGTTGTCCATCACAAGGACGTCGTCGCGGTAAGGGACGATGTTGCCGCTAATCCCATACAGCATGGTCACGGGACGGTCCCAAGCGGGAGCGCCTGTTGCCGGATCGAGCGCCATGAGCGTGTTGTTGTTTTGCGCAATGACCGCGTATTTGCCCGTAAGTGCGGCTCCGCCTCGGATGGGCTGGTCGGCGCGATAGACCCATTTCTCGGTGCCGTCTTTTAAATTGATTCCGTAAGCCTTTCGGTTGTCGGCTGTCGCGACGATGGTGTCCCCCGTGACCGACGGCTGGGTCAGGAAGTTGCCATCGATCGGGTCGACATTCGGATATTTCCACTTCTGGTTGCCGGTCGCTCGATCGAGGGCGAAAATTCTATTGCCAACGGCGACGAGTACGGTGTCCCCCACGACGACGGGGGAGCCGGAGACACGTGCACTGGTGGGCTGAACCCAACGCCAGGCCAGTGGCGCCGGACCATCAAAATCGGCTTGAGCCATTGGGGCCAAAGCTAGGGTCGCGAGACCAACAGTTAAGAAAATTGACTTGAACATATTCGGCAAATCCCCGGCACGACTTTACACCGGCACACTATGCATTGTAGCGGCGATATGGTCATTGTGTCTACCACTCGCAGGAGTCAATACTATTTGACGTTTTGTGTCGCCTGCGCGTCACGCTGGCTTCACGAGTCCCAGGCTGATCCGTGATCCTCCGTTTCGACAGTTGATTTATCCGTACAGCGCAGGTATCCTACGATTCTGCTTTTGCGGGCTCATAGCTCAGTTGGTTAGAGCGCACCCCTGATAAGGGTGAGGTCGCTAGTTCGAATCTAGCTGGGCCCACCACCATTTTTTGCATTAGCTTCGAGACCTACTTGTGCGCGCTGCGACAAGGCGAACCCAGCTGGCGGGAAAGTGCCCGGAATAAAGGCCTTGTAGCCAGTTGGCCGCTGGATATATTTCCCAATCCTTGATCCGTCACATCTGTGCAAAAGATGTAATGGCAAATCCCGCTAAACATTACATATATGTTGGTGCATGTCACGGATGACGCACGCAATGTTCCAAGATTCACCTTTCTCGCGAACATGCCTTTGGAAGGAAAGGGAAAGTCTGGTGCGCGGGAAAGGACTCGAACCTTCACGCCTTGTGAGCACTACCACCTCAAGGTAGCGTGTCTACCAATTTCACCACCCGCGCACGATGGATTAAAAAATATACCTTACCGACGCCGCGTTTCAACAGCCCGTTGGAACTGATGAGAAGCGGGCCAGTCCTGATGGACATGGAGCCTGTTTGGCACGGCTATTTTGCAGACCCGTTCATCCTCAATCTCCAAGGCGAGTATTACGCCTATGGCACCTCCATGCCCGCGAAGAACGAAAGAGGGTCGCTGAACCATTTTCCCGTCCTTCACTCATACGACCTCTTCCACTGGCGGCAGGTGGGTTGGGCGCTGGAAAGTGAGCACCCGGCCAGCTTCTGGGCACCCGAAGTGATCCTCCACGAGGGCCAATTCTTCATGTATTACTCGGAAGGCGGTCCAGAAGGTGAAGGGCAACAGCTCCGAGCGGCTATCGCCTCAAGCCCGACCGGACCCTTCCTGCCTCACCCGGAGCTGCTCATTCCAAGCGAACCATTCTCAATCGATGCAGATCCTCATCCGGACGAGCAAATCCTCTTCTTTGCGAAAGACTTTCTGGATATTGACCGCCCGGGCACCGGCATCGCGGCGATTAGGCTTCGCCCCGATCTCCTTTCGGCGATTGGTGAGGCTCAACCCATTCTCACCCCATCAGCGGATTGGCAGATCTACGAGCGAGACCGTCAATGGTACGGGCGCACATGGGCTAAGTGGCATACCGTTGAAGGCCCTTGTGTGGTGAAAAGGCAAGGGAGATTCTGGCTTTTCTATAGCGGAGGCCTGTGGAAAGGTCCAGATTACGGAGTAGGCATCGCGGTAGCTGATGATATCCTCGGTCCGTACTCCGATCCATCGGGAGCGGAAGGCCCAAGCATTCTGCACAGCGGGCACGGGCTGAACGGTCCTGGCCATAACTCGATCGTGGTTGGACCCGACGGAGAGGACTACATCTGCTTCCACGCCTGGGATGGCGACTATCAAAAGCGACAAATGTACATCGAGCGCCTAACTTGGCGTGAAGATGGCCCTTGCCTCGCAGGTGAGAAGAAGAGTATCATTCAACCGAAAGGATGAATGACTCGATTGACCTAGCTCTTTTCGCTTTAGCAGACCCTACTCGCCGCGAGATTCTGCGGCATCTGGCAATGGGTGAAGCGACGGTAAGCGAGGTCGCCCGTCCGTTGCCGATGTCTCTGAATGCAGTCTCCAAACACGTCCGAGTGCTTGAAAGCGCGGGCCTCCTCACTCGTCGGCGAGTGTGGCGGGAGCACCACCTCCGCATCAACGACGAACCGCTGGCTTGGGCGATTGAAGAAATTGAGGCGATCCGAAAAGTCTGGAAGAAACGCTTGGAGCTTCTCGGAGAGGAATTAGATCGACAGGACCAACTATGAACGACAAGCAAACCATCACCGTCAGCCGCACTTACACGCAATCTTGCGACCGAGTTTTCGCGGCGTGGCTGGATCCCGCCATGACCCGTAAATTCCTCTTCTGCACCGAGGGCGGAGAGGTCATTAAAACGGAAATCGATCCGAGAGTGGGCGGAAAATTCGAGATCGTGGACCGTCGTGACGGCGTCGATGTGGCCCACATTGGCGAATACATTGAAATTGATCCTCCCAGACGTCTTGTCTTTACGTTCGCTGTCCCCATGTATTCGGCGGAATTAACCACCGTCATCATCGACATTGAGCCGGTAGGCGACGGTTGCCGCTTGACGCTCACGCAGGAGAACACTCTCCCTGAATGGGCAGAACGAACAACTCACGGTTGGGCCACGATTCTTTCCACCCTCGATCAAGTCTTGAGCTAGAGCTTGTATTTGGGAATCGCCGAATCCTTTCGCGTCTTCTCGGCTGCCGCTTCGCACCGGTCGACAAACTGCTGCGGCGTCAGTTCCTTGTTCAGCATCGATGTCAGCGCTCCTTCGATGTCCTTTTCCATGTCGGGGTACCAAGTGCGCGCTTGATTGGCCCAAAGATCTTTGGAAGCCTTCATTGCCGCGGCTGGCTGAACCAGCTCCGGCGGCAGTTTTCCAGCATCGCTGCCGTTAATCGACATCAGCGTCCCCTTCTGCGCGACGAACTCCTCCGCCTTGGGCAATGAGGTCAAATACTTGTAGAAGGCGATTGCGGCATCCGGATTTTGAGCGTGGCTCGGAATCATCCAAGGCTCGATTCCAATCAGGAGGGCACTTGGATCACCCTTTCCACCCTCGACCACCGGGGGCAGGAAGAATTCCATCTGTGCGCCCGCAGGCATCGAGTCCTTCATTTCCGAATGTAGCCAGGATCCGCACGGAATCATGGCCGCCTTGCCGTTTAGGAACTGAGTCTGAGATTCGGTATGGCTGAGGCCAGTCGCTCCTTCCTGAAAATCGCCCTTGCGATTCAATTCGTCGATCATCTGCGCCGCCTGCAGCATGGCGGGTGAATTCCAGGCTCCCGGCTCGAGGTTCTGAGCGCTCCGGACTGCCTCCGCACCCCCGATCGAATATGCCCAAGGAAGGAGCATGCCCTCAATCATGTAATAAGGGTATTGGCCCTGATACGTAATCGGCGCAATCCCCTTCGCTTTAATTTTTTCGCTCAAAGCAAGTAGCTCCTTGTACGTCTTGGGAACGGTCCAGCCGTTCTTCTTGAAAACCCCTGGGTCGTACCACCAACCCATCGTCATCACGTACAACGGCAGCATATAGGTCTTGCCGTCCTTCTGGCACAGCTTCAGCACGTTGGAGTTGAACGTCGAGCGCCAGGTTTCCTTGCTTTGATAGGCCGGGCTGTCCAAGGCCTTGTCGAGCTCCATTAGCTGTCCGTCCTGAACCAGAGCCCACTGATCCATGCCCCAGCCGGGGAACATCAAGTCGGGGGGATTGCCTGCGACCAATCGCGGCTTCAGCTGCTCCCAAATCCGTGGATTGCCCTCAACGGTGGTCGTGAGTCCGGGATTCTGAGCATCGAATTCCTTTGCCGCCTCTTGGTAGAAATCGATTCCGAATCCGCCCTTGAAAGCGGCGACTTCGAGCTTGCCCGTCGGCTTCTCTTCTCCAGTGGGCGCGCTGATCGTCTCGACCGGCTCATTGGAAGAGGTCGAGGGCCCGCCGCACCCGACAAGCGCCAAGCATAACGCAACGAGGAGAAAGCCAGCAGACTTCATGTCTCCATTGTGCCCGATTGAAGGCTTCAGCGCAAATCGGTTAGCTGACAAGGTCGGCGGCAAAGCGTCCGCTGAGCGTCACCATCGGCATACCTGCACCGGGCTGCGTCCAACCACCACAGTACGCCAGATTCTCGATGTGCTCCTGATTCGATCTGGGAAACATGCCCCACAGGCGCTCGCTTTCGCTGAAGCCATAGAGAGATCCGCGGTAGTTGCCATGAGCTTCAGCAAAGTAGGGTGGAGACTGCCGCCTCTCGAAGATGATGTCCTCGGGACTGATCTCTATTCCCCCTTGCAACAGGCTATCTAGCACCCGATCTCTAAACACACCTTCCTCGCGTTTCCAATCGGCAACGCCATTCTCCGCCGGTGTCGTAACCGCCGCAAACAAGATGGATTGCCCTGGCGGGCAAGAGGTGGGGTCGAGAGCCCGAGTGTAGTTCACGTAGACGATCGGTTCGTCAGGAAACTCACCCTTGTGATAGAGCTGTTCAAAACTCCTCTCGAAGTCAGTTGGAATGAAGAGGTTGTGATGCTCCAGTTGCGAGCACGTATGGCGCAAACCGGTTTGAAGCGTAAAGTAACTGTAGCTGGGAGGTCGAGATTCGTCTTCCCCTAAAGTTAAGTTCTCTACGTTGCAAATATAAGCGTCCGCACGCTCCTTTTCTCCATCGCTCAGCCTTACCGCCGCCACCCGATCTCCCTCAAGATCGAGTCCTGCGACATGTTGGTTGAATCGAAATTCCACCCCCAACTCGACTGCCAAGCGATAAAACGCCGCCGGAATGGCACGGACACCGCCGACCGGAAAGAAGCTTCCGTGCCGAAGCATATAAAACGGGATAAACAGACCGGAAGGCGACTTGGCCTCGTAGCTCTGGCCGCTGTAAGAAGGGAACCCGTAGAAGAACGCCTTGACCAGAGGCGACTCGAACAAATTGTCCACGATATCCTTGTATCGTTTCAGCGGATTGAGTTTCAATCCAAACTTCAGTAGATTCATGTCGAGCAGTTGGGAGGGGCGGCTGAACGGATGATCGTAGATGGTTTTGTCCAACGCGGGCTCAAGGCTGCCGAGCTTATCGAGAAGTCGCCCAAGTTGCTGAGCATCCCTGGGGGCGAACGACGACAGGAGCTTGAGACATTCCCCCTCGTCCGCCGGAAGGTCGATCAAATTGTCTTTGCCAAAGAAAATACGAGACAGGATGGGGAGCCTTTGAAAGTGCAGATAATCTTCCATCCTTCCGCCGGCTCTTCGAAAGACGCTCTCGTAAATTTCGGGCAATATGATGATCGAAGGGCCCGGATCGAGGTGAAAGCCTTCCATGGTGATTCCGGCCGCTTTCCCGCCCGGCACTCCAGACTTCTCAAGCACGAGAACTTCGTTTCCATTGAGTCGAGCGTGAATCGCCGCGCTCAGACCGCCCATTCCTGCGCCAATCACAATGATCTGCTTAGCCATCTAGCGCCTCGCCGGAAGTAACCTCGGAAGGAGGGCTACTTGTAGAGCTCGGTTGATCTTATGCAGCCGTGTCGTCCGGGCTCTCTTCGCGAAGACGTCGCAACCCTGTTTCTCAATGCAATCCAAAATCTCGGAATAGAGAATGCGAGCTAATGAGGACGGCCTTTCTCATGTCTTCCGGCAGCTTCGCGATTCCATCGTCGGAGTAGCGGTACATCTCGCGAGCGCGCGCAATCTCAAACTCCATCAACTCGCGAAATTGTGGCTTGAAACGCCTGTCGAGCAGGTCCTCTTCACGAACTCCAAAGCGGTCCAAGTCTTCCAACGGAAGATAAACGCGGTCGCGCTCTAAATCTTCGCTGACGTCGCGCAGGAAGTTCGTGAGCTGCATCGCCTCTCCAAGCGCTTTGGCACGCTCCAGAGTGTCCGCTTCGAGGGGGCCGCCCATCGCATAGGTCATCATAACGCCAACCGCACTTGCGCTGCCTCGCATATATTTCCGGAGCGCTTCGTAAGTCTGATATCGGCGAACACAAAGGTCCATCTCCATTGCGTCGATGAACCAATGAGCTTCCTGAACAGGGATATTCGTCTCCCGGAGCACATCGACGAACGCCCGCATCGCGAAATGATCCGGCACTTTCCCTGCGCGCCCATCCTCTAGCATCCTTCGCCAATCGAGGAGCAGATCCTGTTGCTGGGTCAAGGACAGCGGGCCGGGGTTATCTACCCACTCGTCGGCGACCCGCACGAACGCATAGATGGCATGCACCCGGCGTCGGATTTCAGGGGGAAAGCGCAGAGTTGCGCAGTAATAGGTCGTTCCATGCTTTCGGTGCAGCCGACGACAATGCTCGTAATCTTCAGCAGAGGCAAATCGGATCACCGTTTCAGCCTCCGCATGTCCCATCGTTGATTCACGTCAGCCGTGCCGCGAACCAAGACTTCAAAGTTTTGGTCTTCTCGCACGTGGACGGTAAGCGCCTCCAACTCCCGCTCAAGACGCCGCCGCAAATCGCCCAAGTCAGTGAACTTTGACGGTTCGCCAAGCGATAGATACGCCTGCGGCCGCTCGTGCAGTGACATGTCGTAGACAATCGCCAGCGGTACGAAGACAGCGTTTGGAACCCGCTCGCCGATGACCTGCAAAGCGCGGCCAAGCGGCAGAATCTCCGGGGCACGATGAAGGGTGCCCTCCGCGAAAATTAAGAGGCTCCGCTTTTCATCTCGCATCAGTCGCAATGTGCGACGGATGGTCGTAATCCTACGAGCCGCATCATCGAGCGGGAAAGGCATCCCGCCGACAAAGCGAAACAGGGGAAAGGCATCGAACTCTTGAATCCAATCGACCGCTTCGATCTTTAAGCGCTGAAGCAGGTGGAAGGCCAGGTATCCGTCATGCCATCCGTGATGGTTCGCATAGAGAACAGCGGGGGTGTAGATCGCCGGTATCTCTCGATAGAGCAGGACGGAATGAAATCTCTGCCGGACCGACCGACGAATCATGCTCCCAACCAGGCGTCCGATTAGCCCCCGCTCCTGATTCATTTGGCGATCACTCCTTGGCTGATCAAACGCTGCTCGACCAGTTCTGCCGAGATCAATACCATCGGCAGTCCGTTTCCGGGCACGGTGCTGGCGCCCACGTAAAAGACCTTTGGATCGCGTCGATCCCAGTTCGCGGGGCGCATGAACGCGCTCTGGAACAGATCGTGGCTGATGCCGAATGCCGCTCCCTTTTCCAAGTTCAGCTCCGATTCCCAATCCCGCGGAGTCCGCCGCTTCTCGCCCCTGATGCGACTCGGATCGAAGCTCGACGAGGCCGATAATCGCCTAAATGCCGCCCGAACTAGATTCTCCTCCACCTCCGCACTGAACTCCCGGTCGAGATTTGGGCAAGGGATCAGAAGGAACAAGTTGAGATGGCCTTCCGGAGCTGCGTCAGGATCGCTTCGTTTCGATACGCAGGCATAGAACGCAGGGTCATCAGGCATCCCGGTGTCGCCGTGCTGAAAAACCGCATCTAGATTGCCTCGAAAATTTGCCCCGAACAGGACGTTGTGGTGCACCAGCTCAGGGATGTCGCCTTCATAGTCGAGGTAAAGCACCAGAGCAGAGCATGAATACCGCAGCTTTCGAGCCTCCCCCGGCCCTAAAAGTTCGCGACGCGCGTAAGGCATATCTGCATTGCAAATCACCGCGTCATAGTCGAGCGAGTGTCCATCTTCGAGCAAGACTCGACCACTGTCGACGCGCTTCACGGGCGTCTTGACTTTGATTTCGCAGCCTCTGTTCTTGGCAAGTTCTGCGATTTGGACGGCGATGGAAGGGAGCCCGCCTTGCGGATAGAAGATGCCTTCGCCATATTCCATGTGCGCAAGCGTGGCGTAAACCCAAGGAGCATGGAAAGGCGACAAGCCCAAATACATGGTTTGGAACGAGAAGAGCATCCTGACGCGCTCATCCTCAAAGCGATAATGGACCCGCCGGGCCAAATTGGACAGCATGTGGTGGCGAACGACCCTTGTGAGCTGAGGCGGTGAACCCCAATCAAAAAACCTCTCGAAATTGTTTCGCACGAAATGTGGAACTGCTTCGTCGTACAGCGCCGAGATCTCTCGTAAAAATCCCTTGAATTTCTTTGCGTCTTTGAGCGAAAAGGTCGCAATCCGATTCTCCATCTCATCCGCGTCTGTAGTCGCGTCGATTCGGTTTCCATCGCTGAAGAACACGCGGTAAGTCGGCGAGCAAAGCTGAATGGGCACAAGCGCCTCAAAATCCTCACCAACGTCCGCAAAAAGTCTTCTGAACGGGTCGAGCATCATGAGGAGCGTCGGGCCTCCATCGAATCGACACTCGTTGACGGTTTCCTGCCGATTGCGGCCGCCAAGTTGGTCCGTCTTTTCGAACACGGTCACCTGATGGCCGCGATGAGCGAGCCGCAACGCTGTGGCCAGGCCTCCCATGCCTGCACCCACCACGGCAAAGCGCTTCCGCTCCATTCTACATATTACGCGGCGGTGATGTTTTGATCGGCAAAACTCTTCCTAAAACCCACAGTCCGAGGCTGAAGAACAAGAGGAGAAACCAAGCCAGGCTCATGAACTGAGTGATGCCGGCGATCGCAAGAAACGCACAAAAGTAGGACAGGACATGGGCGGCTGAGGCGTCGATATCCTTCTTCTTCTGAGTAGAAGCCAGGATCAGTCCTGCAATGAGAGAGATGAATAGCCAGCCCACGAAATTGGAAGCGGGAGCTCCAAAAAATCCTCCATGCTGGTGCCACTCCCAGTACTTGAACACGTGAGTCATCGCCAACTCCATCGGCATATCGATCAGGGCCGATAGGAACGCGCCCGCCAACGCCGCCGGCAGCGGTGCCATGAGCCTCCGAAGAGAGAGAAAACTCGCTCCCGCGATCATGAGCCAGGCGAACGGAAGGAGCAGAGGGAATAAATGCTGCCCCAGCTGGATCGTCGGCCACCAGTTTTGCGTGTACTCGTAACGTCCAAAAGGAATTCCGGTGAACAGGCCTGCCAGCTCAGCCACGGTGCCCACCGCGAACAATCCGAAAACCGAGGCAAGGCTGGTGATCTGGCGAATCACGCACACCGCACCGAGTACGATGAGGAGGGCACCGCTTAACGGTGCGATAAAACCAGGATCGGAATGGAAAATTCTGGAGAAAAGAGTTCCGCAGATTGAGAAAACGACGAGGCCGGTAAACAGGTTAAAGGCCCAACTGTCTCTCCCCATCGAACCAGAAGATACCCGCCGATGATCGCCGCCATTATCGTCTTCGTCTATTCTTTAGCCCTTTTTGTCGCGCTCACGAACCTGATCCTGATGCCGCGATTGAAGGGAGCGTCCCCAGTCTGTTTTGAAGTCCTGATCCCTGCCCGCAATGAAGCGGAGAACTTACAGCGCCTCCTGCCCCCATTGATCTCCTCGGGTGTTCAAGTGACGGTGTTTGACGATGAGAGTGAGGACGGCACCGCCGAGGTGGCTCGTCGTCTTAGGGCTCAGGTCATCTCTCCGGCCGGTCCCTTGCCGCCTGGTTGGGTTGGGAAGAATCGAGCCTGCCACGAATTGGCGGCAGTTGCCTCCCGCGATTGGGTCCTGTTCTTAGATGCCGATACAGTGCCGTCGCCAGATTTTGCGGCCGCTTTCTCAAACTTCTTGACCACACTGCCCTCCGATGCCTCGGTGGTGACCGGCATGCCCCGCATGATCCCCGGCAAGGGCCTCGAGCCGCTTTACCTGAGTTGGGTGCCTTGGATATTGCTCGCAACCAATCCCTTCGGCTTGGTGGCGAGAACCGGAGTAGGGCACAACCGCTTTACTAACGGGCAATTCGTCGCCTGGCGGCGCAACCTTCTTCAAAACTTGAAGCCCCATGAAAAGGTGAAGGGCGAGGTCCTGGAGGATGTCAAAATCGGCCGCCTTCTCGCCTCGAAAGGGATCAGAGTCCATGGCGCGAATCTCACTGAGCATTTCGCAGTCCAGATGTACGGCACGCTGGGAGAAGCCTTCGACGGCATGTCGAAGAACTCTGCCGAGATCGCGGGCAGCACGATCGGGTCCATTTTCTTGTCCGTCCTGTTCTTGGTGTACGGGTTTGGCTGGATCATGTGCGGAGCGTTTTGGTGGCTTGCCCTTTCCCTCATTCTCTTGAGCAAATTCGTAGCCGATCGAACGGTCAAGATGCCATGGTGGATTTGGCCCTTTTTCCCCCTGACCTGCGTCGGTGCCGCAGTGACCATCGTGAGATCGCTCCTCTGGAAACGAAGAGGCCAAATGCACTGGAAAGGCCGTGTTTACGACACCAGATGACGGTAAAAATGTCTGTTTCCTCGCAAGATTGCTGGTACGCCCTTGGTGTTCCTGGCAATATCGCGTAAAAAATTCTTGAGCCTTTGCGGCAACACATCTTCATCTGATGAGCATCTCTCCCGTGATCCGAAGAGGCTTAGTGGCGGCCGGCCTACTCTGCGCCTCCCTCCTCGCCCCCGCAAATGGTTTAATCTCGCCGGAAGCCCAGAATGTCGTCAGGGGCTTACCCCTGTCGAACAGCAACCCGCGCGGCAAGCAGTTGGCGACGCTTCAGAGCTACCTTTTGAAGGATCCCGTGACCGTAGGAGTCGCGCCGGGAGAAAGCAATGAACCCTGGAAGAAACAGGCGATCGCCAACGGAATTTCGGTCTGGGCGGACGCGATTCCCGACAGTCCTTTTGTGCTTGCGAAGGACGGAGAAAAGCCGATGATCGTGGTTCGCTTCGTGCGAGGCATTGGTGCCTCGGGTGACGTTCAGGGCCAAGTCGAAGCAACTCGCTACCTGCGCTGGGGCTCGAATACCGTCAGCTACCGCATTGAAGCGACGCTCCAGGTCAAGATGACCACGGGTCAGAGGAATCTGCAAGATGACGAGGTCACCGAAGTGATCGCTCACGAATTAGGGCATGTGCTCGGCCTCGACGACAATCCGGAGTGCGTGGGTTTGATGGGACCCTTCGTTCCCGATCACGCTCGTCCGGCACCGAGCCGAGAGGAGATTCGTGCCGTGATGCAATACCGAGATCAGCTTCGCGATGCAATCGCTAAGGCATCGAACTCTCGCTAGTTCTGCCGATCGGGGACGTTCGATCCGTCGGCTCCCCAACACAGCGGAAATTTCTTAACGATGGCTCTGAATCTCAAGCGCACCGCGTGATGAGCGGACGGGCATTCCGCCTGTCCGATCTGTTTTTCGCGTCCGATAGCCTTGATCTGCAGTCTGCCGTATCCGATGTTCCCAGGCTCGCGTCTTGGGGCAGTCATCTCGTAAGCACGTTGGGTAATCTTCCAGTCCGCATCGGGATGTGGCTCAGCTTGGTAGAGCGCTGCGTTCGGGACGCAGAGGTCGCTGGTTCGAATCCAGTCATCCCGACCATTCCTTCCACATCTACAGATTCTCCAGTGCCTCCTTCAGCAGCACCGCGTGATTGTGCTCCTCGTCATGAGAGCCGTAGATCAACGTCACAGTATGGTCCTTCGCGCGGTCCGCGAGTTGCCGCATCTCATCAGGATGCTCCTTCAGGCCAGCGCGATATTTGTCGGCAAACTCCGGCCACCGAGAATCGTCGGCGTGAAACCATTTCCGCAGTTCCGTCGAAGGTGCGAGGTCTTTCATCCACGCATCCACATGCGCCTCTTCTTTCGTCACCCCTCGCGGCCAAAGGCGATCAATCAGCACGCGATACCCGTCCGAGGTCGCCCGATCTTCGTATGCCCGTTTTATCTTCACCATGATGGTAGTTAGACGACAGCATCACCCGTCCCAGCAAAGCCCACTCCCTATGAATTTGACGTGAAATTGCAGAAGCCGTCGTAAGATGCACTTGCGGTTAACGTATGCAAAACCGAACAATCTCGATTGCCAAGCGTTAATGCTAGGCCGGAGGATGGAATGAAGAAGTTTATTAAAGGATTTGTCGTCATCGCCCTCGCATCAGCGATGGCATTTGCAGTGGCTCAGGGCAACGGCCAAGGTGGCTCCGGTCAAGGTCGTCGAGGCGGCTTCGGTCAGCGGATGGGTGGCATGAGAATGGGAGGCTCCCTCCTCCAACTCGCCATGCGGTCCGATGTTCAAACTGAGCTAAACGTAACTGCGGATCAGAAGACCAAGCTGGAAGCGCTGCGACCACAAAGGGGTCAAGGCGGACAAGGCGGCACTCGCGGCAGCGGCAATGGCGGCAATGGTGGCGGCCAACGCGGCGGCAACTTCGACCCGGCAGCCATGCAGAAGGCCATGCAGGAGCGACAGGCGAAGGAGCGAACCGATCTCGCCGCGATCCTCTCCGCCGATCAGATGAAGCGGCTGGACGAGATCAGTCTCCAGATGCAGGGCACGAACGCCTTGACTCAGGAGAAGACGCAGAAGGACCTCGGCCTTTCCACCGATCAAGTGGCGAAGATCAAGGATCTGCAGACCAAGCAGCGCGAAGCGATGCAGTCGGTCTTCGAAAAGATGCGAAATGAGGAACTCACTCGCGAAGAGGCTCAGGCAAGCATGGAAAAGAACACCAAGGCCATGGATGAAGAGCTTCTGAAGGTGCTCACCACCGAGCAGAAGGCGAAATTCGAATCTATGAAGGGTAAGCCGTTTAAGGCTGATCCAAATGTTGGTTTTGGTCGCCGCGGCGGTGGCGGTGGCGGCGGCGGAAACTAGCTTCCAGCCAACTTCTGCAAATCGGACGGCGAAGCTCGCTTCGTCGTCCTTTTCTTTTCAGCAGCAATGGAAATTTGCTTCGCCCGATCGAAGCGAACCGCGTTAGAATGAAGTTGGTATGGCGGAATTCAAAGTCCACATTAACGACAAGGTCCACACTGTGACCGCCCCGGCAGAAATGCCGCTGCTATGGGTGCTGCGTGATCTACTGGGGCTCACCGGCACGAAATATGGCTGCGGTATTGGCGCCTGCAGCGCGTGCACAATTCTGGTGGATGGCGAGGAAGGACAGAGCTGCCAAATTCCGATTGGGGAGCTCGGCACAAAGAAGGTTACGACCATCGAAGGCTTGTCTGCCGACGGGTCTCATCCCCTTCAGCGCGCGTGGATAGAACAAGACGTTCCCCAGTGCGGCTATTGCCAAGCGGGTCAGATTATGGGGGCTGCCGCCCTCTTGAAAAAGAACCCCCACCCCACCGACGAGGACATCGACAACGCGATGGCAGGGCACATCTGCCGCTGCGGCACCTACGTCAGAATTCGCGCCGCGATCCATGAGGCCGCAGGAGCGAAACGATGAACGAGATCAGCCGAAGATCGGTCCTGAAATTGATTGGCGGCGTCGGCGCCAGCTTTGCAATCGGCAGCTTTTCCTTCGGCTCCGCCGATGGTGCCGACGAAAAGATCGCCTTCGCTCCCAACGCATTTGTGAAAATTGACCCCGACGGGACCGTGTACGTCACCGTCGCTCAACCCGATATGGGCCAAGGCGTTCGTACGTCGCTCGCCATGCTCATTGCCGAAGACCTCGATGCCGACTGGCAGAAGATCAAAATCATCCAGGCGCCCGCCAATGCGGATCTTTACGGTCGGCAGGGGGTCGGAGGCAGTGGGAGCGTGCGGGGCAACTATAAGCGACTGCGCACCCTCGGGGCGACGACCCGAGCGATGCTTGTCGCCGCCGCCGCTCAGGTGCTTAAAGTCGAGCCCACCGTTCTATCGACGTCCGACGGCTACGTCGTCCACGCCGCCACCGGGAAGAAGATTCCGTACGGCGAGCTGACAACCGTCGCCGCTACCGTGCCAATTCCGTCCGACGTTCCACTTAAGGACAAATCGGAATTTAAGCTGCTCCGTAAGCCCACCCGACGCGTCGACAACCCGTTGGTCGTGACCGGAAAAGCCATCTACGGAATTGATTCGCGCTGCGAGAACATGGCATACGCGGTTATCCTGCGGTCCCCGTCAGTCGGTGGCAAGCTGGCGAAAGTGGACATCGCGGCGGCTAAAGCGGTGGAAGGCGTACACGATGTCATCCCATTCGACGGTTCTCATGCAGTACTGGCAACGAATTCTTGGTCCGCGATCAAGGGACGGGATGCACTCAAAGCCGAATGGACCAAGGGAGAAGACCCCGATTTGAGCTCCGCTGCCATCCTCGCCAAGCAAAAGGCGGCTCTGATCCAGCACCTGCCTATGCCCGATGGTTCGAAAATCATCGACGCTGAAATCGTCTTTCCGTATCTTGCTCACGCAACGATGGAGCCGATGAATGCACTCGCCGACGTGCGCGAGGGCAAGTGCACTGTTTGGGCGTCGACCCAGCAGCCGGACGGAGCCCAGCGCATGGTCGCTAAAATGCTGAACCTGCAGCCGTCCGACGTGACGATCAATGTCACCTTGGTCGGAGGTGGCTTCGGCCGTCGCCTTTCGAACGACTACATCGCGGAGGCGGTGAACCTATCGCAGGCTGCAAAGCGGCCCGTAAAGCTTCTCTGGACCCGGGAAGACGACATGACGAACGACAATTATCGTCCGGCCTGCCTTAGCTCCATCCGTGCCGCCGTCGATTCGCAGGGCCAGCCAGTCGGCTGGAGCCACCAAGCCATTCAAGCAGGCGGCGGATCGAGAGACAAATTTGGCAACGCTGGCCTTCAATATGAAATCCCGAACAGTGGCTTGCTGTTCGGCGGAGTCCCCGTGCCGATTTCGACCGGGGCATGGCGTTCGGTAGAAAACACGCTCCTGAACGTAGCCCATGAATGCGTGATCGACGAAATGGCGCACGCAGCCGGAAAGGATCCGCTCGATTTTCGCCTTTCGATGCTGAAGAATGAACGCCTGCGCACCGTCCTGAAAACCGCTGCCGAGAAGGGAGACTGGGGCAAGCCGCTGCCCGCGGGCACGGGAAGAGGAATCGCCTGCTTTGCAGGCTACGGCTCCTACGCAGCTCATTGCATCGAAGTGACCGTTACGAATAACCAGATAAAGTTAAACCGAGTCGTCGCCGTGATGGACTGCGGAATCGCCATAAATCCGAAAGGAGTTGAGGCGCAGGTGCAAGGGGCCTGTGTGGACGGTTTGTCCACTGCCTTGTTCGCAGAAATTACCGTTGAAGATGGCCAGATCAAGCAGAAGAATTTCAACCGCTACCGATGGATGACGATGGACGAGATGCCGAAAATCGAGGTGGTAATCCTTGAAAACGGAGACTCGCCCGGCGGACTTGGTGAGCCAGGCTATCCGTCTTGCCCACCGGCGGTGGCTAATGCGGTCGCTGCGGCCACTGGCAAGCGAGTTCGTCGATTCCCGATTCGAGTCGACGAACTCGCATAACCGTTATTTCCGATTTCGGCGGCGGCGAGCCAAAGCGAGTGCGCCTAGTCCGAGCGCTGCCAGTGACGCTGGCTCGGGAACGGCCGCATAGTGCATGTCCAGAAACACCGGAATGTGGCCCCCCGCCGAAGTAGCGGCATTTACGATCGACTGTGCGATCGTCGAGCCAACCATCTGGTTGCCGTTGATCGTCAGAGTCTGGCCATAGCTGGTGCCGTCATTCCCCCAAGCCCGATAGCTGTGATTTGGGTCGTTCCACGTCGAAGTCGAATAGGCAGTACCGAACTGTCCAACGTAGTCGGTCCCCACGCCGTCCACCAATGAATTGCTGAGCAGGATCTGATCGTGCCGATCGTCCATGCCGCCGTTTCCGGAGGGATCCTGAGTGTGAACGAAACGGAACTGGGAATTGTTGTTCCAAGTACCGGGCGTGCTGATCGGATCATTGAACTGGCCCGCGCCAGCCGCGATCAACGTCTGATACGGAGCTTGGCTCGACGACTGCATGTTCATGTCGCCAGCGACTAGGAAATGATAATTTGCGCCAAGCTGCTGCGAGTCGCTTCGAATATGCTGGGCTTCGATCTGGCGGCGCGAAACGTCGTCACCGGAAGATCCTGATTTCATGTGGACGTCGTACATCGCAATCCTTTCCGAAGAATTGGCGTTGCCCAGGATGGAGAAATCAAAGCGCCAAGTATCTCGCGGCTGACCCGAGGTGCCCCCCGCTGGCGCAACCTTGACCACATCCGCCAAGGAAACCTTGCCGGATTTGTAGAAGACGGCGGTGTCACTCGTGCTGCTCGTTCCGGTGAGTGAGCCAAACGCCACCGACCAAGCGCCCGGCTGGCTCGTATTCAGCGCACCAAGCATCGCATTCGCGGCCGATGAGCTTTGAATTTCTTGAGCGAGCAGTACATCGGGGTTCATCGCACCGACGGGACCGGAGCTGAAGAGGACCGTCTGAATGTCACCGAGACGATTCGTTCCCGTAAATTGTGAAATATTCCAAGTCGCGATTCTGATTGACTGTGCACCAGCCACTCCGCCGATCACGAGGATGCCAAAGGCACAAGGCAGCCATCTCCTTTTTAAAACAAGCATGGGAGCCTTCTGTGTACCTGAAACCGAGTGCTTTTGCCGGGTGCGACAGCCTGAACATGTTCAAATCCGCAATATATGAACCCGGCAAAACAGCCTGGTTTGCAGGTTATTTCAGCTCTTTCTTGAGGTAGTCGAGAAGGGTGTCCACGATGATCGGGTTGAATTCTCCACCCTTCCCCCATCGGGTTTGGCTGTCCAGCATCGACGTCGTCTTCGTAAAACCGTGGTCGATTCCTGCGAGCAGTTTGAATTCTGCAGTGCCTGGGCGCAGCTTATTCACGTAAGCGGCGATGCGTTCGTGATCGTCTCGCCCCGAAAGAAAGTCGTTCTCCGAGTAGATCGAGAGAACGTCGCAACGAGAGTCGCGCCAACCTTTGGCGAGGTTGGTGTTCGCAAGTTCACGAAAGAAAGGGATGCCCACTCCCGAATAAGTCTCTCCATCCGGGAAGGTTTCCTTCACAAATTGCGCCAACTCCGGGCGCTTGGTCGCGATCTGAGCCGGAGTCATGCTCTCGCCAAAGAGAAAGTGCAGGGTGGTGCTTAGCTGCTTCTGAGCTTGATCTAACTCGTTTTCGTCTGCTCCTGCGAGCTCGCTTTGGCGTCGAGTGTTCTCCAGCATGTACTCGGTGAACGATTTGATGAGTGTGCCGTTGACGATAAGCGCCTTCACCGGCTCTTCAGCGGCAACGAGCGGGCCAAAGCAACCGCCCATGCTATGGCCGAAGATTGCGATTCGCTTACTGTCGATGAACGGCAGCGTCTTCGCCAAGCGAAGCGCCTGGAGGTACGCATCCTGTTCCACCGAGAATTTGAGATCTTTGTAGGCCGGACCTTCGCTGTCTCCCATCCCGGGCTTATCGATCCGAATCGTGGCAAACCCGGCATGCGCGATCGGTCCAATGACATTTCCGTAGGGCATCGAGGCAAATGGCGCATCCACGCTATAGGTTCCGATCCCACCGATGAGGAACAGGGCCGGGAATTTGCCATCACCCTTCGGCTTGGTAAGGATCACTCGAATGCGTTTCCCTTGGCTGACCACCTGATCGTAAATCACGTCCAGCTCTGGCTCGGTCACTTTCGGGCGTTCTGCCATCGTGCCGGTAGAGGAAGACTCTTTGTCAGCGCGCTTGAAGCGGACATTCACCTTGGCACCCGCATCGAGCGTGCGTACCACCGACACAAATTCCGTCGGATCGTCGATCTTCTGCCCATTTAGGGAGATCAGAATGTCATCAGCTTTGAGCCCCATCGCTTCTGCGGTGCCCCCTGCCACGATCCGCGCCACTTTGACTCCACCCGAATACGGAGCCGCCTGCACTCCAAAAAATCCTTTGCGGGGCAGAGGCGCTCCCCTTTGAACATCTCCACCAAGGGCGAGGCAAGAAAGGCAAGCAATGGTAAGCACGAGCGGAAAACGCATGTTAAGGGCATACGTGCGACACGGTCGCGAAGATTCCCGCAGAAACTTGATGCGAAATCATCCGTCCCTAATAGTGGAATCGATGCAAAGGAAGGCTCGTGCGTACGCATTCGCTCAGGGTGGAGCAACGGCTTGCAGTTGTGAGTTTTTGACAAATTCACCACTAAGACCTACGATTAGCTTGACAATAACCTGAAAAACATGCTTATATGACGCTGACTCCCTGCGGGGTTCTGGAGGAACAAAACTTTCATGGATAAGAAACTAATCCTGGCAGCAGCGTTGGCTTGCGTCGCCGGTGTTGCGTCTGCACAAGAGGACATCATTCGACCTGTACAAGGAGCGAAGGAATTCGGCTTCTTCGGTAACTACACGTCGGTCGGTGGTTCCAATGCTTACAGCATCAACGGCTCGGTTGGTTATTACATCACCAACAACCTGGTTGGCCAAGCATCGCTTGGTTTCAGCAAGGTAAACGACAGCCCGACTGCCACAAACATTTTCGTCGGCGCACGATACGAGTTCGACATTCAAGGTCAGCTGGTACCGTACGTTCTCGCTGGTATCTACTTCACGGATAGCGGCAACAACAGCGATAGCGCACTCCGCGCTGGTGGCGGCGTCAACTACTACGTTCGCCCGAACGCAGCTCTCTTTGCTGAACTCACGTTCTTCAAGGTCAGCGGCAATTCGGACACCGTAACTAGCCTCGACTTCGGCCTTCGCGTTTTCTTCCGATAAGGTCTAAACGCCCATCGAGCCGGTTTTCTTCGTGAAAACCGGCTCTTTTTTGTTTCAAGATAAGAGCAGGAAGCGTTCCAATGAAATTTTTTCTACCTGCCGCCCTCGCGCTCGCCATCCTCGCCGGAGTTGCGATCGCCCGTAACCAACAGTCGGATTTCTTCACCCTAAATGCCGGACTCTCCAAGAGCTTTGACGATACCGTGAAGCCGACGTCGGTGGCATTCAGCCGAGATGGTGCCTTGCTTGCATCGATCGACGAGAAGGGAGTGATCTCGCTGCACAACGTGGCCGCAGGCTCCGTTCTCGGTTCAGCGCCTGCCCACAAGGCCGGCAAATCCGCCGTCGCGTTCTCGCCAATCGGCGACGAACTCGCATCGTGGGGACAGGACCAGCAGGTGGTGCTTTGGAAGACCGAAGGTTTGAAGCAGGTCAAGGTGGTCGCGTCCACCGGAGGCAAGCCGGGAACCCTGGCATTCAATGGAGATGGAACGCGGCTCGCCTGCGGAGGAGATGACGGGACTATCCGCGTCTTCAATGCGATCGACGGCAGCCAAATTACTTCCTATAAAGCGCACGGTAAGGCAATCCTCGCCATGGCCTTCGAGCCAAGCGGACGCACGATTGTCAGCCTTGGGGCGGATCGCAATATGAAGACCAGCGATGCTGCGACAGGCCAGATCGTGAAGGAGAAATTCCTCCCCGCCAAAATCAAGTTCGATGCTAAGCCGGAAGACGAATTTCAGCAGATCAGGTCTGCCTCTTGTACGCCCGATGGCTCCCTCTTTGCGATTGGGGGTTACAACTTTTATCGCCAGCTAGGAGGCATGCCCCGCGAGTACGAGTTCGTGATGCTCTATGATCGAAGCGGACGCCGCCTGCTTCGGATCAATGACCCGAACTCGGTCAACATGAGCCTCTGCGTCAGCATCACTCCGGATGGCAAGCTCGTTGGAACCTCCGCGCCCGACGGCAAGATGCGAGTGTGGGACGTTCAAAGGCGCGAGAAGGCGGTCGAGCAGACATCGCAAGGCAGTATCAAGGCAACGACCGCTACCAAGGTCGGCGACAACTACTTATTCGCCGTTGCCGGGAAGACCGCGGGCGTTACCGCTGTGACCCCCACCGAGCCCGAGCCAACTCCCCAGGGAGAAGAGGCTAAGGTCGTAAAGGACGGGCTGTCAATCGAATTCGCGAACCCGGGGGAAGGATCGCCGATCGTGTCGTCGCCCACACTGGAAATCACTGCCGAAGTCAATGGCCTCACCTCTCAGCCCAAATGGTCGATAGACGTAGCTGGCCATCCGACCGCGCCGGTCACGCTCACCCCGAGCGACAGCCGCGATCTCATCGAGACGCGCGATGCGGACCCGTCGGAGAAGGTTGGCAAAGCTCAAGCAGTCAAGGTGGCGCCAGGCGTCGTCAGCATTTCCCAAAATCTCCAACTTAGCGAAGGCCCCAACCGTATTCGAGTGACCGTTCAGGATGGAGACAAGCGCGTGACCGCGATCAAGACCGTGTGCTACGTCCCTGCCGGGGACACTCTCGACAAGAGCAAGATCTATTCTAATAACTTTGCCGTCATCGTGGGGGTTGATAAATACACCGGCAAGAGCGGGAAAAACATTCCCGCCTTAAGCGCCGCGACTGCCGACGCTGAAGCATTGGCGAAGGTGCTGAAGGAGAATTACGGATTCAAAGACGTCGTCCTCCTCACGGATGCTGCCGCCACGAAGGCCGCGGTGATGAAAGCGCTGAACCGCTTGACCGACGCCAATGTGGTTCAACCCAATGATCGAGTGGTGGTCTTCTGGTCTGGCCACGGGCAAACCGTCACCGCGCCCGAAGGTGGCCAGGTCGGATTCCTGTTGCCGACGGATGCTTCAGTAGATTTCACCAATCTCGACAACATCGCCCCCTATCGCAACACCTGCGTGCCGATGGATGAAATCGCCCAACTTGCCCGCGATATCCCCGCCAAGCACGTTCTGTTCCTGGTCGATGCATGCTTCTCCGGCATAGCCGCTGCGAAGGGCAACGTCTACCCGCCAAACACCTTCGGAATCGAGCACCAAGCCTATTTCGATGCGAAGCAGATCATCACCGCAAGCAGCCGCTTCGAACCGGCGAAGGAGAAGAATGGCCACGGCTACTTCACAAAGGCTCTCCTCGACGCACTTGCGGATCCTGCCTCGGACGAGAACAAGGACGGCTATCTGACGGCAAGTGAACTGTACAAAGCCATCACCCCGAAGGTTCAGACGATGAATACCAGCCAGAGCCCCCGGATGGCCAAATTCTCCCGTGGAGTTGGGGAGACGCTGTTCTTCAAGTAGGAATCGCCTTCTATCGTGATTCATCATAGCGCGAAGCAGGGACCCTTCATCGCCACAACAACCTTTCGTCGGTCGTTAGAATAAAGTCGTGCTGAACCCGCTGGAGCCCAACCTAATCCTAGCCCCGATGGAAGGAATAACGGACGCTCCGATGCGCGCGCTGATGGGGGAATTGGGCGGCTTCTCCTTCTGCGTCTCCGAGTTCATCCGGGTCAGCTCCGACGTCTTGCCACCCAAAGCCTTTCCAAAGCATGTTCCCGAAGTCGCAAACAACTGCTTGACCCCCACTGGTCTGCCGGTTCAGGTTCAGATCCTTGGGGGTGATCCGGAACGCATGGCGCTGTCTGCACTGAACGCCTTGAAGGCAGGCGCAACCGCGATCGACATCAACTTCGGCTGCCCTGCAAAGACCGTGAACCGCCATGACGGGGGAGCTTCGATCCTGCGCTCGCCCTGCCGGATAAGAGAAATCGTTTCTGCAGTTCGACAAGCCGTCCCGACCGAAATTCCAGTCTCCGCGAAGTTACGCTTAGGCTGGGATTCAACTGAGACCGCAGAAGAAAACGCGCAGATGGCGGCCGAAGGAGGCGCGACCTGGATTACGATTCACGCTCGCACACGCATGCAAGGGTATCTGCCGCCCGTCTTCTATGCACCGCTCGGAAGAATCCGCAAAAATCTCGACGTGCCCCTGGTGGCGAACGGCGACATCTGGAACTTAGATGAGTTCCGACGTTGCCAAGATGAAACCGGATGCAAGCATTTCATGCTGGGGCGTTGCGCCATGGCGAATCCACGCCTGCCTCGACTCATTGCCGCGGAACTTGGTCTGCCTACCAAGTGTGTCGAAAGCGAAAACGACTGGCCCGATTTGATGCGCAGACTTGAAAGATGGACCGCCTTCTACTCTGATTTCCCCAGCCGCAGCATGGTGCTGCGCTTTAAGCAATGGCTCAAGCTCGCCGCCAACTTCGGCGACTTCGTACACTTCGATGCCGTCAAGCTCTCGGACACGGTGGAGGAGTTCTACCGCAATCTGGAGCACGCAACCAGTTCACAATCGCTGAGCCGCCAGTACTCGGCCGTTTGAGAGTTGAATTCCTAGACCGGTCTTGCCGAACCCACAAATGTAAATCAATCTGCTTATTCAGAAACTCCTCCGCCTGTGGCTGTAACAATGCTTGGGAGTACGCGGCTCGGGAACTGTCTGTCTGCGTCACGGATGCGGCGTTATCGCCACGACTTTAATGATGCCCCTGCCTGGTCCGTAATGCCAGAAAACGCGCCAGGCGGTGGGCGTGTCGTTCTCCACGCAAGCTTCAAAAACCTTCTCGCCGTTCGCCCCCTTGAGGAACTCGTGCTCATGTGTGTGCAGGCCTGGATGCCTCGGGTTGTTTTCGAGTAGCCCCAGGCATTTCCGGACCTTCTTGAGCTTGTCGAGGTCCTTCTTCTCCTCGTCGAACTCCAGGTCCTGCAAGTCTTCCTCGGCTCGAGGCGTGAATTCGAGCCGAAAGGGCATCACTCGTCGACCTGGTCGTCGGCGTACTGGGCGAAGCTGCCGAGGTGCCTGATTTCTCCTCGGGCGGACTGCGCGAGTCCCTCCTGCACGGCACCCAGCGCCTCCTTGTTCTGCCATAGCCACATCTCCCGCTTCGGGATGACCACCACTGGAACAAGGGTGATTGTTCCGTCGTCGCTGCGCTCGACCCGGTACTGCTCGTTCGCCAGGTCCTTGCCAAGGGTCAAGCGCCCCAGGGCGTCTATGCGTTTAATCTCGTCTCCTGTCTGGGTTCTTGCCACTTCTGAGTCTCCATTGTAGCAGATTGCCATTCTGCCATTTTGGTTCTTCCATATTGATGACGCGAAAGATCACTGGTAGAGTTCCGAAGTTTCTTCATTGAGAGCCTCGGCTCAATCCAACTTCAACCAGGTCAGGCTCCGTCCGGATCGTGTGGATAAACAGATTGGTCAGAAGTTGTACTTACCGATATTCTCCTTGGTAAATGTGATCGTTCCGCCCAGCATCACGTTGTCTCCCTCCACCTTCTTTTCTCCCAAGCGGCCAGCTTTTAGGGTCGTAGAACCGCTCTTGAGGTCTCCGTCAACCAGAGCGCGTGCGGTATACACAGTCAAATATCCGAGGTCTTTCGTGTTCCAGAGGATCACCGACTTCACGACTCCACCCTCGACATAGCTTCTCATGTCATTCGGCGTCGCAAGTCCCGTCACCATCACCTGCCCGGTCTTCCCAGCCTGCTTGATCGCCTCCGCCGCTCCTGGGAACGACACCGAGCTGATGGCAAAGATGCCCTTTAGGTTGGGATAAGCCTTCATCAAATCCTGCGTCACCGAAAACGCAAGCTTTTGGTCTTCGTTGGACGGTTTGACATCGACAAGGTTGAGCTTGGGATATTTCTTCAGCTCCTCTTTCATGTACTTGATCCACTCGTTCTGATTGGCAGCCGTCAGCGAGGCCGTGACAATCGCTACATCGCCGCTCGCCGAATCTCCTCCCAAATCCTTCGCCATGGTGTCGACCAACGCATCGCCAATATCCTTTGCGGTGGCCTGATTGACAAAAAACTCTCGAGTATCAGGGGCGGCATCCGCATCCCAAGTGATCACCTTGACGCCTGCGTCTTCCGCTCTTTTCATCGCTGGTCCAAGAACCGCCGGATCATTTGGGGAAACCGCGATCACATCGACTCCCTGCGCCGTCCATTGATCGATCAGCTTCACTGCGTCGGCGGCGTCGCCACTCGTTGGCCCGTCATAAATCAGCTCGACGTTCCCAAGCTCCTTCGCGGCCTCTTGTGCACCCTCGGAGCAGCTGGTGAAGTAGGGCACACCCTTCTTCTTAGGCAGCAGACAGACCGTGATTTTCTTGCCCGAAGTCGCGGGGTTATCACCGGCCGCTTCGGTTCCAGAACTGGCAGGAGAATTCGAGCAGCCGATCAAGCAAGCGAGGGCAAAAAACGTCAGGACGAGCGAGACACCTTTCATGTGATCTCAGTGTAATGCATCACGGGCTTTCGCGAAGGTGAGCCCAAAAACACCGAACACTTTCTCCCAAACAAAGGATCAAGCCGATTGGGTGCCAGACCGATCCAAGGCGCGCTCGATCAGCAACGCGGCGATCAGGAGCACTCCCAGCACGATCAGGTTGAGCTCACTCTGCTTCCAATGCCAGCTCACAAACTCCCGCAGCTCATGAATGAGCAAAAGAGCAAGGACGACCCCGGAAACGCTGCCCTTGCCGCCTTCGATGCTCGCGCCGCCCAGCACAACCGCCGTGATTGCCTCCAGTTCCAGACCCATGCCCAGATCGGCTTTCGCCGTGTTGTTCCGCGCAACCAGAAGCGTGGCCGCAAGGCCGCACGCCAAGCCGCTAAAGCTGTACAGCAGCAACTTCACCCGGTCGACTGGAATTTTAGAAAACCGTGCAACCGTCTCCTCCGTGCCAATGGCAACGATCCAGCGCCCAAGGTGCGTCCAGCGCAGAATAAACCAGCTTCCCGCCGCCATCACGATGAAGACGAGCGCCGGGTAGGGAACTCCGAGCAGTCTGCCCGAGCTTAATGTGAGAAAACCGGCTGGGTAGCCAGAAATCGGCCGAGCGAGGGAAATCCCCTCGGCGATTCCCCGGAAAGCCGCCATCGTGGCAAGAGTGACGATGAGTGGATGCACCTTAATCTTTGCCACGAACCAGCCGTTGGCAAAACCCAGCCCCAGACCCGTCAAGATCGCCAGCAGTGCGCCAGCCGGAGCGCTCCCCCAGCGCTCGTAGCTCAGTCCCAACACAACGGACGCAAGGGCGACGATCGCTCCTATCGACAAGTCGATGCCGCCGATCATGATGATCAGAAGCATCGGCACCGAAA
>JAEVZK010000107.1 GCA_023392285.1 Armatimonadota bacterium
CAAAATCGCCCAAGTATAGAGTCACTGCCGTGCCAATTTGTCGGAGATTGGCGAGGCAAGACGTTTTCTTAGCTGCCTCCTTTGCGCGACTAAAAACTGGAAAGAGGAGGGCTGCGAGAATGGCGATGATGGCGATGACCACCAGTAGTTCAATCAGGGTAAATGCTCTCTTCATATTTTTTGTCGCCACTTTGAATACAATAAATGCATGCGCTACGACTTCGCATTTATCGGCATCCTTGGAGTTTCTCTCCTTTTGACGGGTTGTGGCAGCCCAAATCGCGAACCCGTAGCCAACACCAACAAACCGGCCGCCAAGGGACACGGAGCGAGCCGAGTGTCGATCAAGCATGCAAACGACCCCGATGCAGCGGAAATCGACAAGGCTCCCAAAGACATTACCGTGGAAGAGCTGATCGCTACCAAGATGCCGGAGGGATCGAAAGATCTTGAGAACTACACCAATTCGCGAGTTGGTGAGTTTGAGCGTAGCACCTTTCGATTGAAAGGCACCCTTAAGTCGATCCAGCACAAGAAGGATGGCGACTATTATCTCGTGATGGTGGGGCAGTCCGGCGCAGAAGCGGTTGTAGAGGTGCCCGACCCCGACTTGTGCAAGGGCAGCCCAATCCTGCCGGAAATTACGAAGGCGAGAGACGAACTGGAAGCGAAATATCACCCAACCGATGAGGTGAAAACTATTGGCGCTCCGGCAGTGATCGAGGGTGTCGGATTCTACGGCTTCAAGGGTAAGCCGGGAAGCGGCGGCAACGGTCGGCCGTCACGCCTGATGCCGGGCACAGGATTCTCCGAAGTCAAGAAGTAGCGCCCAGAACCGGCGCAGAGTTCTTACGTTTTTATGGCTGCGGATCGGCTATCTTAAAACTCATGATTAATCGTCTCAGCCATGGAACCATTTACGTTCTCGATCAGGAAGTCGCCTTCGATTTCTATGTGAACAAACTGGGATTCAAGGTTCACACCGATGCGATGATGGGCGAGACGTTTCGGTGGCTTACCGTCACCGCTCCCAGTGCTCCCGACTTCGAACTCATCCTGATGAAGGTGGGGGACGAGAGCGATTCTTCCCTCGGTAGTGAGGCTGCTGAGAAGCTTAAGGAACTCCTTGCCCTTGGCAAAATGGGGGTTGGGGTTCTCGAATGCGATGACTGCCTCGCCACTTACAAAGAGCTCGTTGCCAAGGGCGTCAAATTCGACCAAGAGCCGACCGAGCGCTTCTACGGCACCGAGGCGATCTTCAGCGATCCTTTCGGTAATTGGTTCAGCCTAACCGAGCGGAAAGCTCACTAGATCACGCTTTTAGCGACCACCTCAACTGACATCGGTTTCCCATCGCGCAGGATTTGTAGGTTCCAGCTCTTGACGGATGGAGAGCGAAATTCCTTTCGAAGTTCTTGCAAGCTCCATGTGCTTGCTGCCTTGCCGTTGACGTTGACGATCTCATCGCCGATCTGGAGTCCAGCGGTCTCAGCGGCACCGCCAGGCAGCATCCGCACGACTTTATATCGCCGGAGGTCATTCTCGAACGCGAAGAGGCTCATTCCGCTCTTGTCAGCTTCAAAGGGTTTGGCTACTTCAGGAGTGGCCTCGAACACAAGGCGCTTGTGCGGGTAGTCCACGAGCACACGCATACGGGTCAAAATGTCTCCGCCGAGCAGGAAGTCACAGTTCGATTGAGGGCCGAGTTGTCCTCCTTTAGCGTCGCTCAGAACGATTGGGAAGTGTGTAAATGAAATGCTTCCGATTTGCAGACGGTCTGCGCGAGTAAAATACCCTTCGTCGAATCCACCGACCCCGCCGCCCACCACGGTCCTAGGGGTTGTGACCAGCTTTGGCGAAACCGGATTTGCGGTGAGATATTTTTTGGAGAGAGTGCCGCTCGAGGCACCGCTGTCGATCATCACGTCCACCATTCTTTCCTTGCCGTCAACGGTCAGGTTCATCTTGGCATGAGGATGATTGGAGACAAAGGTGATGGGGACGACCTCACCATTCATCTTCACCATCATGTCACCCGGATATACGGAAAGTCGGCGGTGTGGGTAATCGATGCTCACCACGTACTTGTCAAGGAAATCTTTGCCGAGGATCACCTCAAGGCGTCGGCCCTCCGCGACGGCAAGTGATGTTAGCGGTATCGCGATCGTGACCGGGTGAGTGATCGAGCCGAAGGCGATATTCGAGTTCTGGAGGAAGCGCCCGGTAATGGTATTCGGTCCAGCGCCGCTGGCTTCGATTTTTCCCGCACCCTCCAGCTTCCAGTTGTCGGCCAAGCCGAGATCCATGACGGTTGCGCCTGCTCCGGTATCGAGGATCGCGCTGGCGGCATGCCCGTTCACGGTGGCGGGGAAGTAGATTCGATTGCCTACCAACTCGAAGGAAGAATCGAAGAGGGGTCCCTGCAGAGCAACCAATGAGAAAAGTGCGCCAAGCATGGCAACCATTCTACGGGGCGGCTGAGCTCGACTCGGGTCCTCCTACCCATCCTGATGTATCCTCTTGCCATGGCAAACATTCATGAATATCCGATTCAGGTCGAGTGGGAAGGCGGTCGGGATGGCAAGGGCAAGTGGACGGCGGAACATAGCGGTGCCAGCCTCCCGATCGCGGTACCGCCGGAGTTCCAAGGTCCGGGAGGAGCGACCAATCCGGAAGAGCTGCTTACCAGCGCGATCGCAAGCTGCTACACCATCACCTTTGGAATCATCGCCGCGAACCGCAAACTGCCGGTTTCTTCGCTTTCGGTGGAGGCGGTCGGGCAAGTGGAACAAAACGGCCCTTCTTTCAAGTACATCGGAATAACAATTAAACCCGTGATTACGCTCGCGAGCGACGCTGGCGATGATCAGGTGAAAATGGCGGAAGACATGGCTCACAAGGCGGATGCCTACTGCATCGTGACGAACGCGGTGAGAGGAAACATTCACATCGAGGTGCAACCGACGATCAATCGCGGTTAGTATAGACAGCATGAGAACGCGCCTGGTGGTTGGGAATTGGAAGATGAACAACACGATCCGCGAATCCGCGGCATCGGTGGAAGCTTTCGTCAAGATGGTGGATCTGAAGGGTGAGGTCGATGTGGCCGTTTGCCCCAGCTACCTTTCCATTGCGCGAGTGCGGGAACTGCTTCGTGATACTCATATCAAGTTGGGCGGACAAGACGTATTTTGGGAGCAGAAGGGTGCCTTCACAGGGCAAGTGAGTGCGGCGATGCTCTCCGACGCGGGATGCACCTACTGCATAGTCGGCCATTCGGAAACGCGTGGACGCTTTGGGAAGTTGGAGACGGATCCAGCGACTCTAGGATATTTTTGCGAGTCAGAGTTGACGATCAATAAGAAGATCTGCGCTCTTATCTATTACTCGTTGACACCCATTCTTTGCGTGGGGGAAAACGATGAAGAAAGGACGGCGGGGAAGACCGATGAGGTGATTGAGAGGCAGATCGTGGGGGCTTTGAATGAGCTCGACGCAGCCGAACTCTATGGCCTTGTTGTGGCTTACGAGCCGGTTTGGGCGATTGGAACCGGGAAGACGTGCGATACTGCCGAGGCGGAGAGGGTCTGCAAGATGATCCGATCTCTACTGGCGGAGAAGGTTGGCGCAGAAGATAGCGAGAATTTGCGAATCCTTTACGGTGGAAGTGTTAAGGCATCCAATGCACGAGAACTATTCTCGCAGCCCAACATCGATGGAGGGCTGGTGGGGGGCGCGAGTCTCGATCCGGCGGAGTTCTGCAAGATCGTATCCGCTGCTTAGGCAGCAGGAGAGGAATACGACTGGGACGAGTCGAGGATCATGTCGCGATGGATGATTGCACCACTTCTGGTCCTGGTTTGTTTCACCGGGTAGACACGTTCGCTATGGCCTCGGCGCGAGCGCATCGAGCGGATTGAGAAGACGACCGACGCCTACGGCTCATCACCGGTCACGAATGTGTCGTATCGTATCTATGATGGACACGGGAATATGGTTCGCACTCTAGCAAGAAGCGGCTCCGGCTACGCGGTTTCCGCCGAACGCATCTTCGGCGCATGGGGCGAAGTTCGAAACGGCTCCGGTCCCTCAGACTCAAAGGGCAAGTATTGCGCCAACCTCGGCCACGTGCAAGACGACGAGTCTGGCTTGATCTATATGCGCGCGAGATACTATGAGCCGGGCAGAGGACGGTTTGTGAGCGAAGACTCGAATCGTCATGGTTCGAATTGGTTCAACTACTGCGGTGACAACCCAGTGAACGCGATAGACCAATCCGGCAAAGAATTCAATAACATCTCTTATGTAACCATTCTTTTTGCCGGAGCTCTTTACGGGCTCGGCATCTTGTTAATGGCAGTTGCTTTAGTTCGTGCTATGTACGGCGGGCCAGCTCAGATTAGGGACGCATCTAAATTGGCAGCTACGGGATTTGGGATGACAGTCCTCGGCTTGGCTGCTTTTGGAGCGTTAGCCAGTCATCAATCGGCAGAACTTGCTATTGGGTCAGCGGCTGGCAGTCTACTGGCAGGCTCTGCAATTGGAGGTCTCTATTTTCCAGCCATGATGGCAATTCTGGGGGGTGCTTCACTGGGAGGCAAGAGCATGGCCGCAACCGCCGTCTTTGCTGTTTCGCTATACTCACTAATAACGCTCGCCTACATCGCTTCAATTGATTTTGATTCAGATTAGGATGAGCATTTATTTGAAAGCCTTAGCGCTTATCCTTCTCTTGCTTAGCAGTGGACTAGCATTTAGGCCGCGCGCTAAGGGCGACCGTTCGCCTTGTAGGAGCCGCTATTTAGCGCTAGTAGCGAGCGGGTACCTTTGTTTGGCCCTTAGCATGGTAGCAATCCTGTTGCACATTCCATCATGGTTGAGTTTGGTTGCGACTTTTCTAGGGGTCCCGTGCTTTTTTGTTGCCGCTTCGTATCTGCCAGCCGACCCAACTGATGAATAGCTTCTATCTCCAAGACTCCTCCGATGCGACCCAGTACTCGCTGGACCACGAGGAAGAATATGGCTATGACGCCGACCTTGACTATCTGACCTCTGCGTCCTACGATGGAGGCTCCACGACAACGAACTGGACCTACGACGCGGCGGGAAACCGCAACGACGCCAGCGTAGTGGACAATCTCAACCGTGCCACCACCATCGGCGGCACGAGCCGGACTTACGATATCCTCGGCAACACCACCGCGATTGGCTCGGGCCAATGGATGACGTGGGATGCTTTGAACCGGATGGCCTCCTACACCTCCGGCAGCAACACCACGAATTACACGTACCGGGCTGACGGAATGCGGACCAAAAAGGACGGTCCGAGCACGGACGATGCTTACTACTACGACGGCCAGATGCAAATGGAGGAGGCCGAAACGACTTCGTCCTCCTCGACCGTCACTGGCTACGGTCTAGGTGCGCGGGGGATCGACTACATCGCCGCAACGACGAGTTCTGGCACAACGGTCTCCTTCCCTGTATACGATGGACACGGCAACATGGTCGCCACCCTTTCTCGGAACGGTTCAAGCTACGTCTTAGGCAACCAGCGCATCTTCGGCGCGTGGGGAGGCGTTCTATCTGGTTCAAGCTCTGGCGATCCGAAGAACAGGTATTGCGCCAACCTCGGACATGTACAAGATGATGAGTCTGGGCTAATTTACATGCGGGCGAGATATTACGAGCCGAGGGCGGGACGGTTTGAATCAAAGGACAGCAATCTGAGTGGAACGAATTGGTACCTTTATTGCCGCGACAATCCAGTGACCATGACGGATCTGAGGGGCCTCGACGAGGGCCCTATTCTTCCAGGCGCAGCCGCGGCTTCGGTGGCGGGCACCACACTTGCTGGTGCCGAATTCGAAGCTAGCGCTGGAGTCGCTGCTATGATGGCCGGAGATAGTGGGCTTTCGACTCTGGTGCAGTCAGTATCGAGTTACCTGCTTAAAATGTTGGTAATGGGAAGTGAGGTATTGGTGGGGGAGGGAGGTGGCACATACGCCACGGCAGTGGGCAGTACTGTTATTAGGTTTGTGGCGGGCGGCGATCAAGCGGTGAGACTTTCGCGATCAAGATGAGCATTGTGGAGAACGGAACTCGGTTTTTTGGAATTTTTTCCGGAAATGCGGGCGGCATATACAACGTGGACGTTAAACAATTTGATCCTAGGTTTTGGCACTGGTTGGAGGACATCGTTAGTCAATGACCGATGCCGATATATTGTTGAGCGCGCAAACAATCGCTAAGAGATTGCTAGAGGGCGACGTCGAAAGCCGAAGTGCGCATTTGACGAATCGCGATAGCTTAACGTCTGCCTACAGAGCATGTATTGATTGCGAAATACGGGACATGTATGATCACTTGCTCACGGCAGACTCTTATATCCTGTGGCATGACGAGATTCCAACGAGCGGGCAGATTGAGCGCTGGCTGCAGAGCCTTCTCGAGCACGGCCGGGGTGAAGTATGAGTGGGATGCGCTGAACCGGATGACGAAGGCGGTCAACACGTCGACGGGTGCGCGGTACGTGTATCGGGCCGATGGGATGCGGACTCAGAAGGTGGAGGGCTTCAATCTCTCTTGGACTTGGACCGATCTCCTTCACACGAGTGGCTATTACGATGTCGTGACGGCTACGAACCTTCCGACCACGCGATACTTCTACGACGGGCAGATGGCGATGGAGGATGACTACACCCACCATGTCGGTACCGCCGACCAGGTGGACGTCACCCGCTACGGCCTCGGAGCTAGAGGCATCGACCGGATCGAGAAGACAACCGACGCCTACGGCTCATCACCGGTCACGAATGTGTCGTATCCTATCTATGATGGGCACGGCAATATGGTGAGAACCCTCTCCCGCAACGGCTCCGGCTACGCCGTCTCCGCCGAGCGCATCTTCGGCGCATGGGGCGAAGTCCGCAACGGCTCCGGTCCCTCAGACTCGAAAGGCCGCTACTGCGCCGACCTCGGCCACGTGCAGGACGACGAGTCCGGCCTCATCTACATGCGTGCGAGATACTACGAGCCGGGCCTTGGAAGATTCTTGAGTCAAGATGTTCGAAAAAGTGGATACAACTGGTTTGCTTTTGGAAATAGTTGTCCCACCGCACTTTGCGACCCATCAGGTTGTTCCGGTACGTTGTTGGGTTTGACATGGTTTTTCGGCCTCGTTGGTGGCGGGTTCATGATGCTGGCAATCGGATTGATGATCGCCGGCACCAGCCCAACAGAAATAGCCGCTGCTTACTCGTGTGCAACAATGGCGAATATAGCGTTCACCGTTAGCCTGCTCACAAACGAAAATACAAGCAGTTCCAGCGTTGTCAGTTCCGTTGCTCTTACCATTGTAGGTGAAACGGCCAGTTACTTCCTCCAAAAGATCCACCTTGAAGCTGTTATAGCTGAGTCGAGTGCCGGGATGAAGACTCTCGCAGCAAGCGTAGTGGCTCTCAACTTTGCTTATTCGATGTTAGTTCTCAGTTACATTATTGCTGACACGGTGGGTGAATTGTGAATCATGTGGTTTCAGTTCTCTTCGGTTTCTTAGTCGTAATGGTAATCGGTTTCATTGGGTGGATAAGGTTTTCCTACCCTCCGGTATCAGTTTATATGTCTGCGTTAGCAACCGTGCTACCTTTCCTGTTTATGAGTGTCTTCCTATTTCAGGGGCACACAGCACTCGCAGTGGTTAGCGTCCTTATAGCACTAGTCGGCGCAGCGGTTTGGGTTCGTCACGTTAAATCTTCTTCGGCGGAAAGGCATGATGGGCAATAATCCTGGAAGAAATCCTATCAAGAAACATGGAGGTGCAGTTCGAACTTCTCAAATGTTGCACTCATTGGCATTTTGAGGCTGATGGTAGACGCAACCCAATGCAGCACAAAAGGACTAGAATAGAACCGTGAGCAGAGAGTGCGGAGTGTTCCATATCGCGCTGGTGGCTCTGCTGCTTAACGCCCTCTGCCCATTGGCGTTCGCTTCTTCACCTACCACCGAACGCCTGGTAACTCATTCGGTCACCCGTACGGACACCACCCCGGCCCAGCCGGTGGTCACCTACACCTACGGCACGAGTGGCCTGATCAATGGCCAAGTGACCGAAGTGGTCGACAACCTCAGCGGGGAAACGCAGGATTTCACCTACGCCAGCTCCGGCGCAGGGCTTGGCCAAGTCTCGGCGATCACCGAGACCGACGCCAGCAGCAACAGCTACTCCACGTCCTACACCTATAACGACGAAGGAAGCCGCCAAGTGGCGACGTACACAACCCCCAATGGCACCGTCAAGTGGGGCTATTACGACTACCAGACGGTCGGAGACCCTACCGGTCCCAGCCGCGTGTTCCAGACCCTGAACAAGCTGGATAGCTCCGGCGATCCGACTGACGAGGAGTTTCATTACGCCTACATGTCGAGCGGAGCCCTCAAGATGGCCGCCTTCGCCCAGACGCCCCAGAGCGGCCAGGACTACAGCGTTCCCGCCGATCACCGGGCGATCGCCCTCTACCGCTACGATGCGGGCGGCAGGTTGACCCAGCTCGATTACGGCTGGCAGAACTGGGCGAGCACGGCCTACTCCACCCCCGAGGCGATCTTCCGCAATAGCTCAACCTATGAGATGAGCGGCAGTAACCGCGGCTTAAAGCTGACGAACAAGTTCTACACCCAAGATTCAAGCGATCCCACCGCCTACGGGTCGACTCCCGAGCACCAGGAGGATTACGCATACGACGCGGATCTCGACTACTTAACTCAAGCTCGCTACGATGACGATGGCAACGGAACCTGGGACACCACGCCGACGTGGACGTACGACGCAGCCGGGAACCGGAACGACGCGAGCACCGTCGACAATCTGAACCGCATGACCGGGGATTCGTCTAGCAATACCTACGAGAACGACATCCTCGGCAATCGCACTTGGCGAAATCGCTATGTGAGCACGGGGGCGGTGCGGATGACTTGGGACGCTCTGAACCGGATGGTTTCGTGCTGCAACTCGACTTCGGGGGCGAGATACGTCTAACGGGCCGATGGCATGCGCACGCAGAAGATCGAAGATCTGACGCTAAGCTGGAATCCTCCTTCTGGGGAAACGCAGGATTCGGAGTCGTCGGGCTACTATGACGTGATCACGAGCACGAACAAGCCCACCACCCGCTACTTCTACGACGGGCAGATGGCGATGGAGGATGACTACACGCATCACGTCGGCGGCGCCGATCAGGTGGACGTCACCCGCTACGGCCTTGGAGCCAGAGGCATCGACCAGATTGAGAAGACAACCGACGCTTACGGCTCCTCGCCGGTGACCACCGTGTCGTATCCTATCGTTGATGGGCACGGCAATATGGTGAGAACCCTCTCCCGCAACGGCTCCGGTTACTCGGTCACCGCCGAGCGCATCTTCGGCGCGTGGGGTGAAGTTCGAAACGGCTCCGGGCCTTCAGACTCGAAGGGCAAATACTGCGCTAACCTCGGGCACGTGCAGGACGACGAATCCGGCCTGATCTACATGCGCGCAAGATACTACGAACCTGCGTCAGGGAGATTTTTGAGCGAGGATAGCAAAGTTCAAGGAATAAATTGGTATACGTATTGTCGCAACAATCCGGTTGACTACATAGACGAAAGTGGCAGCGATTTTGCGTCAGCTATGCGACAATTCACCGCATTGTGGGCCGCAGTCGGTGGATTCGTAATTTTCGTAACCATTGGTGTAATGCTTGCTTGCGGAGAGTTGAGCGCCAAAAGTGCGGGCACAATGGCGAAGACTGCTATCTGGTTCTACGCCTTATCGAACTCAGCAGCAAAGCCAGATTGGATGGGCGGAGATGGAAAGTTCTTCTTTGGCACCATGCTGGGTGCGATGGCGTCGTTTGGCATCTCTAAACTTATTGATGTTGTCGTGACCGCCGCGGAGGCGGGTCAGAAAGCTCCCGGACAAGCTCGGCTGGTCATTGGCTTCTGTACAGGCTACTCATTGCTACTGATTGCCGAACTAGTAAGTGATTTCGAGACTAACGAGGTAGGTAAGTAGTGGAGAATCTTGCATCAGTCTTATCGTTCCTCTGTATAGTGCTGGGGGCCATTTGGATGAAGATCGGCAATTTGCCAACCGATTGGCTGTGCCTCGTGGCAGCAGTAACCGCCCTACTTCCAATTGGCTTGGTTGGAATCAATCCTGACCCGGTTTTCCACTTGATATTAACGTTAACGTGTGCGCTGATTCAGATCTTTGCGATTAAGCACTACCTGAAGAAAGCGAGGCTTCATATGAGCTTGGTCGATGAAACTAAAATCGAGATATGATCAATCACGAAACAACTTTTGACGCCTCCACTGCAGGACGACGTCACCCACCACAACTCAGGAGCCAGAGGCATCGACCGGGTCGAGAAGATGACCGACGCTTACGGCTCGGCCGTCACCAGCGTGTCGTATCCTATCTATGATGGGCACGGCAATATGGTGAGAACGCTAAGTAGGAGCGGCTCCGGCTACGCCGTCTCCACCGAGCGCATCTTCGGCACGTGGGGCGAAGTCCGCAACTCTGGCGGCACGTCAGAGTCGAAAGGCAAGTACTGCTCCAACCTCGGGCATGTGCAAGACGACGAATCCGGTCTGATCTACATGCGGGCGAGGTACTACGAGCCCGGTATGGGTCGGTTTGTGAGCGAGGATTCGGGACTACAAGGAAGTTCGTGGTTCGTGTACTGCGGAAATATGCCAGTCGAGCGAAGTGATGCGAGCGGCAGGTCATATCAAGATGTTGAACAACTCTTGGAAAGAGCTTGGCAAATTTTTAGTAGTTCTGGCTGGGGAGCTGGAACAGCAGACACGCGTCGGCGGCTCCTGCAGATTGTTTCTGAGCTAAAGAAGGCTTCAACAGCGGCTCAGCGTGCTGGCGAATCTTTGATGAAGGAAGGAGCGGCTGATGAGGAAGTAGCAAGTTGCATGGGGGGAGCTAGTTACATGGAACAGAAGATTGGCGAAATTAAGATGGGGCTCGGGTCAATGAGCATGGCCTCCGGCGTGGCAGCGCAATTGGGAATAGGTTGTGTAAAAATTATGCTTAAACTTCTTGCTATGCAAGATGGCGAAACGCCGTGGGATTGGTTTGCAAGATAAATTTTGCGCAAGCGAACGAGCGGCGCTCAACAACCTGATTTTACATTCCGGGCGAAACTCTATAATTGCGTGGATGCTGTTAACGTCAGCATTAAATACACGGATTGAACATTCCGATAGCGATGCAATACGATCTATATGGATACAAGAAGGTGTCGAAGCAGGTTTCCTTGCAATAAATTCTTTTGTTAACGAAGGAATTGACCTTTCCGACCAAGACGTGTTTGGCTTGTTGGCCGCAGTGGACCGCTTTGAGGAAAGGGTGCAGAGACCAATAAATTTAGATCTGCTTGCCGAGTTCAGAACCCGAATTGAATATCTTAAAGGTGCCGAATCGCTAGCTCAGTTGGCGAGGATGAGTTCCGGGTGGCGTCGATACTATTTCGAGTCAGCATGCGAATGGAGGTGGGAAACTGGCTTCGAACTACTTCAACAGCATCAAGAGCTACTAGTTGGAACGCTTTCTGCCCTGAAAGGCGATTCTATTGCAATATTGGAGTTGCAAAAAGCCGTCGACTGCCTAGATTTACGTGGGATTTTGAGCAGTTTAGAATCAATCGTTTTCGATTCACCGCCGAAGCGCTCTGAAGGCTTAGTAAGCCTTCTGGCGATCCTCTTAGAGAGTCTTGACCAGATTTATGAAATCGACAATCGTGCGCTGGTTCGCCAGAGATTAGGGGAATAAGGCTTTGGACGTCTAAGTGACTAATGCCAGCAAGAGACGGAAGCTTTTGCTTAATAGCCAGGTTAGCCTCAGAACAATTTAAAAAGAAGACACACCCACCACGTCCACACCGCCGATCAGGTGGACGTCACCCGCTACGGCCTCGGCGCACGAGGCATCGACCGGATCGAGAAGACAATCGACGCCTACGGCTCCTCACCGGTCACGAATGTGTCGTATCCTATCTATGATGGGCATGGGAATATGGTTCGCACGTTAAGCAGGAGCGGTACCGGCTACTCGTTAACCGCCGAGCGAATCTTCGGCGCATGGGGTGAAGTCCGCAATTCGGGCGGCCCTTTGGAGTCGAAGGGCCGCTACTGCGCCAACCTCGGCCACGTGCAAGACGACGAGTCCGGCCTGATCTACATGCGTGCGAGATATTACGAATCAAGCACGGGACGGTTTGTGAGCGAAGACGATCGGATGCAGGGCCTAAATTGGTTGTCGTATTGTAGAAACAACCCGGTTAATCGGGTCGACGAAAGTGGCAAAACCGATGAATGGACTATCGCGAGATCGATAGTGGGCGACCTGACAGAAATGTTTGCGCTATGTTCTATAATTGTCGCCTTATCCAAAGTCTCATTGGCTGCTAAGGTTACGGCTGCTTCTGGTTTAGCCTTTATTTTTACATGGTTTGCCCTGCCGATGGACAACAGTAAACCGGGAGTGGGTATGAATCCGCTCTTAAGGACGCTCATCGGTTCTTCTGTGTTCGGTGGCCTCTTGCAAGCGCTAGCGCCTTATTATGGAATATCCGCGGGTAGTGGAAATGTTGCTGCCTCAGCCATCGCGACGATAGGAACCTATGCGGCAATCATAGGTTTGTTTCTTGCGATGTGCAGTTTAGATGACGACTTCACTGATATTTCAAACCTTAGCTAAAATGGATCGACTAACGTTTTGGCGACTTCTTGCACTAAGCGCCTGTACTGTTGTGTCAGTTACGCCAAGGGCTTTAAGAGCGCTTGATCTGCAGCAATCATCAGGACTCACCCTCGCGAGCCTTTTAGCGCTAATGCTTCTCATACCCGTTGGCGTACGTGAAAGAGATCGACTATTGGTAGCAATAGGGATATTCGCCAGCGTCGTTATTGTTCTGCGGCTGCTTTCTCAGCTTGTTCCATCGGCAACACAAATTTGGCTCATCATTGGATTGATCCTCATCTTGGTCGCTCATAGATACTTGCGAAAGGGTGACCAACTGCTGGGTATCTCGGCGGCGCTAGTTCTAGCTCTTGTGCTCCTTAGGTAAGAGTGGATAGACAAATGGAGGTGGACGACTACACGCACAGGGTAGGCACCGCCGATCAGGTGGATGTCACCCGCTACGGTCTCGGCGCACGAGGCATCGACCGGATCGAGAAGACGACCGATGCTTACGGCTCGTCGTCCGTGACGGCCGTGACGTATCCTATCTATGATGGACACGGGAATGTGGTGAGAACGCTCCGCCGCGGTGAGCCTACGAACACGCACTTGCACGGCCAGGTCCCTCCATTCCGCGCCGCAGGGCGTCGCTCCAGTCGGGATGACGGAACTGTGTGAACGAGCGGGCGGCGGCGCGCCAGTCGGGATGACGGGCACTCAGCCTTTCATTTTCCCTGGGGAGAACTCTCCAAATTCTCTGAATTAGCCAGAGCCCATGTCCCGATGGTATCCGCCGCTCGCTACGATCGATGGGCCACCTAAAAGCACTACCAGAACTCGAAAAAACTAAGCTTGCCTCTGTTCATCACCACGACGGTGCTCGACATCGTCCGTGCCTTTGTGAGTCCCCATCGAGATATGGCGAGCGGATGGAGGAAGGGGCTACGCAGGAGTGTCTTGAGAGATGAACCACTCGGCATGTCGCCGAGGCTACAGCCCTCCGGGCTAATCGCCTCAACCGTACTCGACTTCGTTCATGCTTTTCGCCGAAGTGAGATGCGGGAGCAGGGGGACCTGTTCCACGCTGCTTGAGGAAAACACAGCAATTTACGTAGAAGGAAAAGGATATGGTAATCGAAATTCTCTACTGCAACTCTTGAGGGTATGTCGACATGGCGACCAGTCTGGCCGCCGCTCTCAAGAATCACTTTAGCCGGGCGGGTAAAATCGACGTTGTATTAACCTCATCTTCAGGGGGACGATACGAGGTTTATCTTGATGGAAAGGCAATCTTTTCCAAAAGGGAGACCGGGCGCAAGCCGAGCAACGACGAAATCATTGGCCTCGTCGAGGAGGCTTTGCGACGACGGTAACGTTCGGGCCTTGCGGCCCTTAGACGCCAGCCGTAATCTTCGATAGCTCTTGCTTGACCAGTCTTGGAATGTCGCTGGTGCGATCCGCAACCGGAACGCCGGCCTCTTCAAAGGCACGAACCTTGCTTTCGGGGGTTCCGGTGTTGCCGGAGATGATGGCGCCGGCATGACCCATGCGCTTGCCAGGAGGAGCGGTACGGCCCGAAATGAAGCCCACGACTGGCTTTGACATCGTCTTGATGTATTCGCAGGCGGTTTCTTCGTCGCTACCGCCGATCTCACCGATCATCACCACTGCCTTGGTTGCCGGATCTTCCTCAAACATTCTCATGATGTCGATGAACCGCAAGCCGGGCAGAGGATCGCCGCCGATGCCGACGCAGGTGGTTTGTCCGATATCCGCGCGGGTCATCTCCCAAACAATTTCGTAGGTAAGGGTGCCGGAGCGGGAGACCAAACCGACGTTGCCCTGCTTGAAGATATGGCCGGGCATGATGCCCATCTTGCATTGGCCGGGCGAGATGATGCCTGCGCAGTTTCCGCCAAGGAGTTGAGTAACGCCGTTCGAACGAATGCGGTTGACCATTCTCAGCGAATCTTGAACCGGTACGCCTTCAGTGATCAAGGAAACGAACGGGATGCCCGCCGCCTCGCACTCCAGGACGGAATCGGCGGCAAATGGAGGTGGGACAAAGACCACGGCGGCGTTTGCGCCAGTCTTCGCGACTGCTTCATGAGCCGAATCGAATACGGGAACTCCGAGGTGGGTCGTTCCGCCTTTACCAGGGGTGACGCCGCCAACAACCTGAGTGCCATAGGCGATCATCTGTTCGGTATGGAATGAGCCCTCGCGCCCAGTCATTCCGCAAACAATCACCTTCGTGTTCTTATCGACGAGAATTGCCATTAGACGGAGTTTACCGACTCGACGGGGTGACGGACCAGAATGCCAAGACGAGTCTGGGTAAAGCAACAACTCGGGAGAGTAAATTGTGTTGCAGTGACAGAATGGATCCGACAACTTTATCTCCATCCGGCCATGCATCTGATGGGCCATGCGCAGCGGCCCGAGGAACTCGATCTGGGACTCGGATGGCTGTATTATGGATTGGCGAGAGTTGAACGACCGTCCACCGCCGTCGTCATTGGTTCTTGGCGCGGATTCGCTCCGATTGTGATCGGGAAGGCACTGCAGGACAGTGGGGGCGGGGAAGTTGTTTTCATCGATCCTTCTTTGGTCGATGACTTCTGGAAACAACCTGACGAAGTCGCTCATCATTTTCAATCGTTCGGCATTTCGAATATCCGCCATGTTCGGATGACGACCCAACAGTTCGTCCAATCTGAACACTATGGGCGTCTGGACGAGGTTGGCCTGCTGCTTGTGGATGGACTCCACACCTCTGAGCAGGCTGAATACGATTTCAGAGCATTCGAGCCGAAGTTTCCCTCGGGTGCGGTGGCTCTGTTCCACGACAGCGTGAGGACACGCTGGTCCAGAATCTACGGAGAACCTTATGAGCACACGGTTTGCCATTTTATGGATCAGCTCCGAACTTCAGGATCTTATGACGTGTTCTCTTTTGAGCAGGGAGATGGTCTAACGCTGGTGCGAAAGCGTTGAGCCAGCTTTGGGCGGTGACATGCCTGTTCAATCCCGCCGGAGTCCGCATTCGCAAACAAAATTTCGAGCTGTTCAGAAGCCGACTTTGCCTGCCGTTGATTGTTGCGGAGCTTGCCTTCGACTGCAATCCCTTTGAACTAGCGCATGGGGATGCAGAGATCGTGTTGCAGGTGCGACAAGGTGATCGAATGTGGCAAAAGGAAGCACTGCTCAATCTCGCCATCACAAAGCTTCCACCCGAAGTAGAGAAGATTCTCGTGATCGATTCGGACGTACTCCTGCCACAGGATGACGCTTACTTGCCGCAATTGGAGCGGATGCTCGACGACAAGGTGGCCATTCAGCCTTTTTCAACGGTTCGTCACATCAACGCTCCACCCCATACGCCCGATACCCCGTCAACTGTTGGAGCTGCATCGACGGAAGGTTTTGAGCAGGTCTTCGGCAGAACTACTCGACGTGGCCTCGCGCCGTGCTCTGGCTACGTTTGGGGCATTCAGAGGCCCGTCATCGAGCGACACGGCCTTTATCCTTTTTGCATCGTAGGTGGAGGGGACTCGGCGCTGGTTGCGGCCGCGACGGGATACCCTGGCGCATTGGAGTCGCTCCACTCGCTAGGTGAAGCACAGCTCCGCAGATATCTCGGATGGGCGGAACCGTTTCGAGAAGAGGTGGCCGGACGGGTCGGCTTTATGGAAGCGCAGATTGGCCATCTTTGGCACGGCACCTGGGGAGGTCGGAAGGGCCGGGAAAGGCACCTGATCCTCCGGGAGCACGACTTTGATCCCGATGTCGATATTGCTAGAACGGAGGAAGGGCTTTGGCGGTGGAGCAGTGAAAAGCCAGCACTGCATCAAGCTGTCGCGGATTACTTTGTCGCTCGATGTGAAGATGGAGACTGTTCCACGGTGCGGGTTTGAGTTCTGAAATTCTGATCGTGCGCGCGCAGGCGGCCGGGCCACACTACTACGATATAGTTTTGCAATGGCTTCGGGTGCACCACCCGCAATTGGGAGTTCATTTCGATCTTTGTCAGCTTCCGTTTCAGCTTCCAGACGAGAGTCGGTACAAGCTCGTGGTTTTCTGGCTGCAAGACCCGGTTCACCTGATCTCGCCTCCGCTTGCCAGGGCTGCTCTGGCCTTAGAGCAAGAATGCGAAACGAGGGGAATTCCGATGTTCAATCCGGTGACAAAGCATCGGAATCTAGGGAAAGTTGAAAGTTATCGTAGGCTGCACGAGATAGGGGTGAAGATGCCCAGGGCGGTATCTCTCGAGAATCCTCACGCACTTGAAGAGTTCTCATTTCCGGCTATTGTTCGTGAAGATCACGTTCACCAGGGAAGATTCGAGCTGATCAACGAACCTTCCAAACTGGACAGTCTCGAGCTCAGCAACTTCTATGAGCCGGTGGTTTCGGAGTTCGTGGGCGTCAGGTCGGGTGACGGTAAGCACCGAAAATTTCGTGCTATCGTGGCTGGCAGGCACGTGGTCTCACATCATCTCCAGATTTCTTGGGATTGGAAGACTCACGGGAGCGCTAGGGTTGCAGACTTGGAGAGTCGCGAGGAGGAAATCGCTTACATTTCGAATCCTGACCCTTTTGAAGCGACACTTTTGAGGGCGGCTGAAGCCTTAGAACTTCAGTTCATCGCCTTCGATTACGGATGTTTGCCCGGTGGAGAGATCGTCATCTGGGAAGGCAACCAATTCCCGCATCTTCACTTTTCCAAGTTCTCGCTCGTTTACCGAAATTTCGCTATGGACCGAACGATCGCCACAATGATCCGTGCCTACCTCGAAACCGCAGGGTTAACCGTGCCAGCAAAGTTGATGGAGCAATCCGACTACGAGCAGGATCTGTAATCGACGTACTGGAGCCGCACCTCATCGCAACTGACGAGCGGGGACGAACAGCGAACTTGCAGCAAATGCCGGTTAAAAAGCTTATCGATTATACTGTTCCTCCAGACTTGACAGCACTGCCAGAAGATCTAAATCAAGAAGGATTCGAAATCGTGGACGATCAGATGTTGGACCTATTAGACCGGTTGGAGAGGAAGTCTATGTCGGTGGACGACGTGCTTGTTTCAACAGCGGGAAGCGAGATCAAAGTCGCTGTCGTGAAGGAGCCTTCTCTTATCACGATAACTTTCACAGCGGCTCCTCAAGAAGATCAAAATTATGTGGTTTACACGAGTGAATGGCACGGCCACTTCTTGGATGCTGGAGAAGCTGTTGACGCGATCTTCAGCATTCTCGATGGGACTTCTCGGATTGTTGAGGAATGGCGCGGCGAAACCTTTGCTGGCGGTTGGAGAGAAACTTGGCAGGGCACCGCTTACGAAGTGTTCAACGTCTCGCTGTACCTCAACCCGTTCGATGTGGAGGAATGGCGCTCTTCAGAAGGGGGTTGGAACCGCAAAATTACGCACCGCAGGTACATCGCCTCCCCGGTGCCGGTCGCACCAGGATGTCCTCGCCTGGGCGAAAAGAAAGTCGAAGACATTACATCGAATCAGTCTCAAGCACAGGTCATATCCGGCTCCAAAGATTGGCTCGTGCATACCTTCGGCCCGCCTCCCGAAGGCACTCGCTGGACCTTGTGTGCGTGCAACTCGCTGGTGTTGCCTCTGCCGCTAGGCTGGCTTGCCTACCCTCCAAAGGGGGACAGCCGGAACAGGTCTGATTTCTGGAAAGAGGGTGAGACAGCATTGATCAGAATCATCGGCTTCTTCCGACGTCGTGAAGTTCCCGCTGGTAAGACCGCAGGGCAGGAGGGAGTACCTCCAGTTTCGGTCAATTACAGTAGTCAAGATCCTTGCTCCCATTCCTTAGACCATCGCTGCCATCTATGGGAGTGCAACTTCGAAAATGGCAAGGAAGACATGTTGGCGCGAATCTACTTCTATCAGATGCGTAGCGACGCACGTAATTTGAGTTCTGTCGTGGCGGAACTCTCGGCATGTGTAAAGCTTTCGAGGTTTGTCACGGAAGATGATGAAGAGTGACTACTTGGTCGTCAACGCAACCGTGCGGTCAGCCTTCAGCCAATCTACGCCTACTCCCAACGATTGGCCAAGAAAGCGCAGGGGCACCATCGTGCGGCCCTTCACGGAAATCGCGGGCTGGTCGAGAGCGACCTCTTTCCCGTCGACCTGTGCTCGATTTTTCCCGAGCACAAGCTGCACCGTGTGATCGCCACGCATAGCGGTCACCGTGCTCGTACCCTGATCCCACTTCAGGTCTGCGCCCATGTTCTCGAAAACGCCTCGCATGGGCACGAGAATGCTGTTCGCCACCATCATCGGCTGCGTGTCGGGGAACTTGATCAACTCGCCATCGAGAGTGACTTTGATCGCCATCTTGAAGTTACGATCATCGATGTGAGACGGGAGCCGCTCCTGATGCAGAACGCCCGCGAGAAGTAAGCAAATCACGGACTGTATGACCTGCGCACCGGCACCCGGGTTCACGCGGTGGTATCGGAGAAGTACACTGTCTTCATGGGCGCGTTTTTCGGACCGAAGGATTGGGGAACTCTACTAACCGCGATGTTGACTCCGTTCAACGCCGACGGATCCGTGAATTACGGTGGGGTTCGCAGAATTGCGCGGTACCTCGTAGAGGAGCAGAAGAATGATGGATTGGTCATCAACGGCACTACCGGGGAGTCCCCGACGATGGAGCATGATGAAAAATTCAGGGTGCTCTCCGCAGTCTTGGAGGAAGTAGGGGATCGAGCTGCGATCGTGATGGGAACTGGCACCTATAACACTAAGGAGTCTATTGGCCTAACTCGCGAAGCAGAAAGGGCTGGCGCTCATGGAATCATGCTCGTCAATCCGTATTACAACAAGCCTGGACAGGCAGGATTGTATGCGCACTTCTCCACGGTGGCGGCGGAGACACATCTGCCAGTAATGCTTTACAACATCATGCCCCGATCATCGATCAACCTTGAAACCGCAACGCTGCTCCGACTTGCGGAGCTTGAGAACATCGTCGCGGTGAAAGAAGCGAGCGGCAACATCGGCCAAATTGGTGATGTCGCCAGTCAGGCTCCAAAGGGCTTTCGCGTGTATTCCGGAGATGATGGCCTGACTCTTCCAATCCTGAGCGTCGGCGGCGTAGGCCTAGTGAGCGTGGCTGCCCACGTGGTTGGTAGGGAACTGAAGGAGATGATCGAAGCTTTTCCGACCGATCCCAAACGGGCTCTCGCGATCCATCAGAAGCTCATTCCCGTGTTCAAGGCAATTTTCTCGGCACCAAGTCCGGCGCCGATCAAGTATGCGCTGTCTCAACGCGGCTTCGATTGCGAGGGTGTGCGGCTTCCGATCGTCAGTCTCACTCCCGAAGAGAAGCGAGTCGTTGATGATGCGTTATCGGCGTTCGCTCCGGCTCGTGTTTAGACGAGATTCCCTTATCGGCAAGAAAAACAAAAAACTCTAATCCTGTTATTTTGCGTTGGTTCCCGAAGATGGGAAACCGAGAATTCTCTTGTGTGGAGGGAATGCGCCAGGAAGGCGTCAGATCTCCGCCGGGGAAAACGCAACGGATGCCGCTATACGCCTACACAGCCATCGACCCATCGGGAAAGACGGTCAAATCAACCATCGAGGCCGACGATGAACGATTGGTTCTCTCAAAGCTGAGAGAGCAATCGCTCACCTGTACCGAGCTCAAGAAAGCATCGAAGTCTTCGATGAAGAGCTTCGGCAAAAAGAAGTTCAAGCCTAAGAGTCTTGTTGTCTTCTCGCGCCAGTTCGCGACGATGATCGACGCGGGCATTCCCATTCTTCGGTGCCTTGAAATACTTCAAGGCCAGATGAAAGATCCTGCTCTGAAGGAGACTCTGGAAGTGGTCGCTGCAGACGTCAAGGGCGGTATGCAGCTCAATGAGGCGCTGGCAAAGCATCCCCGGATCTTCAATAAGCTGTACGTTAACATGATCAGGGCCGCCGAATTGGGAGGCATTCTCGACACGATTCTGGACCGCCTCGCAGGCTTCCTAGAGTACGAGAACGAGATCAAGTCAAAGATCAAGAGCGCGATGATGTATCCCGTCCTGGTGCTCTGTTTCTCGCAGATCATGCTGTTTGCCTTGTTCTCATTCGTTCTGCCGAAGTTCAAAGAGATCTTCAACGGTATGGACGTGGAGATGCCACCGGTCACGGCGGCACTCTTCGCTCTCGGCGACTTCATGCAGGGGCACTGGTGGATGATCATCCTTGCTGGCATTGCTGCCTTCTTCGGGATGAAGACCTACGCAAAGACTCCGAAGGGACGCTACCAATTCGACCTGGTAAAGCTAAAGCTGCCGATCGTCGGTGAACTCGCGCTCAAAATGAGTGTTGCTCGTTTCAGCCGAACCTTTGGAACGCTGATCAACTCGGGTGTTCCGATGATGCGAAGCCTTGAAATTGTCGGCGAGACTTTGGGCAACCGAGTTTTGACCGAAGCGATCGACGCAACTCGGATGAGTATACGGGAAGGAAACAAGCTTTCTGCGCCGCTCGCAAGCTCGGGCTTGTTCCCCAATATGGTGACCACGATGATCGATATCGGTGAGGAGTCGGGTCGATTGTCGGAGATGCTCGTGAAAGTGGGCGACTTTTACGATCAAGAGGTTGAAACCACGGTTAAAGGCTTGACCAGCATGATCGAGCCAATGCTCATTATCTTCCTTGGCGTGGTCGTGGGCTTTATTGCGATCTCGATTATGACGCCAATCTTCAAGTTAGTTAACAGCGTCAAGTAACGACGCCACAACAATCAGTTTCACGGGCGGCACGGATTGCCGCCCAGGAAAGACAAATCAACGGAGTGATGAATGTCTGAATTTTTGAGTCTGCATCAAGATGCAGAAGGTCTGGTCATGAGATACCTTCAGAAGCCATCGGCTGATCTGAAGGACCTGATTATGGTCCAGTACGCCAACATGGTCGAGCGAACTGCGAGGCGGTTTGCCGGAATCGAGCCCTTTGAGGATCTCGTGCAGGTTGGCTTTATTGGTCTATTGAATGCGTTGGGCAAGTTCGATCCCGAGGCGGGGGTTCGCTTCAACACGTACGCGACATACCTTGTTGCGGGAGAGATCAAGCATTACCTGCGAGATCGTGCTCAGACGATTCGCCATCCCGCCTGGCTGCAGGAGCTGCGCCACAAGGTGAATAAGGCGGCAGGGCTGCTGCACCAGTCGTTGGGCCGCGTTCCAACCGAGCGAGAAATCGCCGACGAAATCGGAGTCACGGAGACGGCGGTGAAAGAAGTTTTCCAGACTGGTGAGATGCTTCGAGTCGCTTCCCTCGATGCTGCGGCACAAGGCGAAGACGATGGCACGAGCGAGGTCGAGAAGCTCGATGCGGCTCAGTTCTGCCCAGAGCAGCTTAGCGTCGAAGATCGCGTCGTCCTCGAGCACGCGATGAAACAGCTTCGGGAGTTGGAGCGGCAGGTTCTATATCATTTCCATTTTGATTCGATGAATCAAACGGAGATTGCGGCGAAGCTCGGGATCTCGTGCAACTACGTCAGCCACATCTTGCGACAGTCGCTCTCCAAGCTCAGAAAGATCTTGAGCACGGAGGAAGATAAAGATCGGATGCTGCGACGTCAGACCGGCTCGGTGGATTACGACATCATCAATCCTGAGACAGGCGCATATACCGAAACCTATTTCGTATCTCGCCTCACAGAAGAGATTCATCGCGCTTCGGCTGCGAACGGGCATGTCGCCCTGGTGCTCGTCGAATTCGAAGGTCTTGAGGGCATGCGAGCGTTTTACGGGGAGCAATCGGTCACCGACTTCATGGCGGATGCGGCTGAATTCTTCAAGTCCAATGTTCGACGGCTCGACGTGGTCGCACATAACGGCGTCAGCGGATTCGGCGTTATTCTCCCGTCGACCGGCAGCAACGTGCTGCTCGTTCGAAAGCGCTTGATTGCGAAGATCGCCTCATGGCTGAACACGCGGGTTGCAGCGACAGCTGGCATCAAGGTTCACCTTGGCCATTCTTGCTCGCCCGAAATGGGACGGACCGCACAAGAGCTGATCGCTGCGGCACTCCTGCATCCGGCTGACGAGGAGATCGCTCGAGCCTCGTAAAAGACCAAAGCCCAGGTTCACTCCGACCTGGGCTTCTCCTGGCCACCTCGCCGCCAAGTGGCGAGGGTTGCCAGGCGCTCTCGGTCGAGCAGCCATGCCTGAGTTGGGCTTGAAATCGGGCTCCAAACGACGACACCCTCTGCGGTTACGCGGAGCGAAGAATTGGATGGTAGGCGCGTCTGAATTCCCGACCAGGTGTTTTGAAGGACCGCGCCGTCTGAGGTTGAGAGAACGACGAAGTCGGTCGAGCTCTGGTCGGCAAATCGCATCCTTGTTCTGCCCTCACAAAGAATCTTGCGCCGGAGATTGTCCATGCTGAGGCTTCCCGCGATGGTAGTGTCGTAAACCGTTGTTTCGGTAAACACCACCTGTTGCTGATCGGTTCGGTGAATCGTCAGGAGCGTGTTGCCAAGGGTGGTGAACCTGAGATGGTTACCCTCTTTCGGTAATTCGACCAACCCCCAACGGTCGGGCCGGCTGGCAAAATAGGCGAGGTTGCCATGCCACACGAACAGGTTCTCGTCGATGGCATGGGTGGACCCTGAGAGCGCATGGGCACGGGCTATGAATTGAGGTACGGGAGGCTTGTCACGCAGGTTGATGCGAAAAAGCCCCTCGTATGCTGGCGATCCGCGCCTATCCCAGCGCACCAGGAAGTAGACGTGATCTCCGATGCGTTGCGCGCCAGACAAGGCGGACGCTCGGCGGTGGAGATGTCCCGCCGCTAAGTCGGCGATGTTCTTCTTGATTTCTGCCCGGGTGAAAGCCTTGGGGGAGGTCAAAAAATCTGGAAAGGTGGTGCTTCGCAAGTTTCCCGCATGGCGAATCGATAATCCACGGTCGTCCCAAACGGCAAAGGTGTTATCCTTACGAAACGGGGAAACAAGCTTCGGCGAGGTGGAGAGCAGCTTCAGCGGAGCGATGACTTTAACTGAGCCGTTTCTGATGATGAAGTTTTCTTCGAAGTAGGTTAACGTCGGCGCTGCCTGAACTTGGCCTACGAACAAAGCCATACAACTTAGGAACTGGCTCATATCTGGAAAGACGAATGGAATGCAGAGACTGTGCGAGATGGGACAGTGAAGGACGCAAATGCCTCGACGGCAAGATCAATCCGCACAACTGGGAGAATGCGGTGAGCGTAGCGCAAATTTTTGGAATGCGCTCGATCTGCATCTTCAATGATTATCGCGAGCGGCTTGTCCATTGCAGAACCCCAATTGCACCGGGGGAGACGCCGCCAGCATCCGGGCCGGTTCGCACGCGGAGAACGCCGCGCAGGCTTTACTGAGAGGAAAAAAGCAGGGGCGAAGCCCCTGCTTTTGATCATGACTCTTCTGCCGGACTAACGCCGGGGCCGGAATCGAGCGTTTACGCTCTCGTCGTCATCGCCGCGTTCGCGCTTCGGGAACGCATCTGGAACTTCGGGCGCGCGCTCATCTCGCTCAGCTGCGACGGTGTCGCCGCCTTCACGGTTGCCGCTACGCTCTTCACGAGGTCCTCGGTCGCGGTCACGATCTCGCCCACCCCGGTCTCGATCTCGTCCGCCGCGATCTCCTCGATCACCACGTCCTCGATCGCGGCCATTCCGGTCGCCGCCTCGTCCACCTCGGTCTCTTCCCCCGCCACCTGTGCTGGCGGGCGGAGTCGCTCCTTCGTTCTCACCCATATTTGGGTGCGTCTGAGCAATGCCGAGGGCTGTCAGGTTGATGCGGCCCTGCGAGTCCACTTCAAAAACCTTGACGTTAACTTTTTCGCCAAGTTGAACGACATCGTCTGGACGTCGGGTACCACCCGGAACCAGGTGATCTGTGGGAATCAAACCTTCTTTGCCCGGCATGTATTCGACCATCGCACCGCGGCCCATCAAGCGGGTGATGGTGGCATTTTGGAATTCGGTGCCGACCGCAACTTCCTCGGTTAGGCCCTTAATCCACTCGATCGCGCTGCGCACTTGATCGGTGTTGTTGCCTCCGACCAGGACGGTGCCATCTTGCTGAATATCGATCGAAGCTCCGGTTTCTGCCGTGATCTTCTTGATCACTGCACCGCCCGGTCCAATCACCGCGCCAATCTTTTCGGGATTGATCTTGATCGTGGTGACTTGGGGAGCGGAATCGGCAACGTTCTCGCGAGGCGCGGAGATCGCTTCCTCGATCACGTCGAGAATCTGGAATCGAGCCGTCTTTGCTTGAGCAAGGGCTCGGGTGAGGACATCCTCCGGAAGTCCTTCCAGCTTGGTGTCCAACTGGAGTGCCGTGATTCCGTTTCGAGTACCGGCAACTTTGAAGTCCATGTCGCCGCAGAAGTCTTCCATGCCGATGATATCGGTAAGGACTTTGAACGTTTTCCCGTCGCTCATGAGGCCCATGGCGATGCCCGCAACTGGCGCTTTGATCTTGATGCCAGCATCCATGAGGGCGAGCGTAGAGCCGCAGACAGAGGCCATGGATGTGGAGCCGTTGCTCTCGAGCACTTCGCTTTGGAGCAGAAGCGTGTACGGAAAGTCGGGATCATCGAGCGGAATCATCGGCAGCAACGCACGCTCGGCGAGCGCGCCATGTCCGATCTCTCTTCGTCCGGGGCCCCTGGAAGGTCGAACTTCACCAACTGAATAAGCAGGGAAGTTATAAAAGTGCATATAGCGCTTGTTCTCAACTTCCTCGATGCCATCCATGGTCTGCGCCTCATTCGGCAATCCCAAGGTGGCAACGGTCATCACCTGAGTTTGGCCTCGGGTGAAAAGACCTGAACCGTGAACCTTCGGCAGAAGTCCGGCGATTGCTTCGAGTGGTCTAATCTGATCGAGCTTGCGACCGTCTGGGCGCTGATCTTTATCGATGATGAGTTCTCGGACGGTGCCTTTCACGACGCTGTCCACCGCTTCGCTGAGCTGTGCGAGCATTTCGGGCTGCCCCTCATACTTCGGCTTGAGCTTGGCGACGATATCCTTCTTCATATCGTCGAGCGCCGATTCACGGACTGCCTTGTCGGACTGGATCAAGCTCTTCGCAATCTCCTTTCCGTAATCTTTCTTGATGGTCTTCTTCAGATTTTCGTCAATCTCGTGCAGTTCAACTTTGCGCTTTTCTTTGCCTGCCTCTTTCGCAAATTTTTCGATTTCGGTGGCGATGAGCCGGATCGCTTCATGAGCGAAGGCAAGCGCCTTTGCCATGTCCTCTTCGGAAACTTCGGTGGCTCCGGCTTCGACCATGGAAATTGCATCCTTGTGGCCAGCAACTACCAGGTCGAGATCGGAAATTTTCTGCTCAGCGATTGACGGAAAAAGGACGAATTCGCCGTCCAATCGTCCCACCCGGACACCCGCGATGATCTTCGTCGCTGGAATATCACTGACGGCAAGGGCAGCGCCACCAGCGATAATGGCGAGGACGTCGGGCGGACAGCCCTGATCGACCGCAAAGGGCATGGCGATGACTTGAATGTCGTGGCGAAGGCCCTTGGGGAAACATGGGCGGATCGGACGATCCATCAAGCGGCTGACGAGTGTTGCTTTCTCGGAAGGTCGGCCGCCTCGTTTGACGAACCCGCCGGGAATCTTTCCGACGGCATATTTGCGCTCTTCGTAGTCGCAGACCAGCGGTAAGAAATCAATGCCTTCGCGGGGATTTTCGGACATCGTAGCGACGCCGAGGATTACGGTTTCGCCCATGCCGAGAAGAACGGCGCCGCCAGCTTGATTTGCTACACGGCCGGATTCGAGAGAGATGGTCTTTCCGCCAACCTCAAACTCGTGAGAATGTATCATTTTTTGCCTCCAATGCATGTGGAGGTATTCGGCTTCAAGGTGTTGAGGTATTGATCTCCTCGATCCGTGGACGTCGGGGTCCAATACCCCAAGACCTCAACACCTAATACCTGGTTAACGGGGCTTTACTTCGCGGATGCCGAGCTTCTTGATCAGTGCACGGTATCTCTCGATATCGGTTCGTCGCAGATAGCCTTCCAGGCGGCGACGCTTTCCGACGAGAATCATCAGCCCGCGGCGCGAGTGAAAATCCTTCTTGTTTCGTCGGAGATGGTCGGTAATCTGAAGAATACGTGCTTGCATGAGGGCAATCTGCACCTCAGGAGAGCCTGTATCGCCATCTTTGGTGGCGTTGTCTTTGATCACTTCTTGCTTTCGAGTCGTTTCAAGCGGCATTTGTAAAGTATTTGCTCCAATCTGCTGAGGCTTTCGCATTCTGTTGGCCGCTCTGCGCAGGCTCCCCCTAAACTAAGAGATGTTATCTCTGGAGGGGCCTCCGGACAACGGCAAACCGCATGGCTCCGGCCTCAACCGCCTAATATACCTGATCCGATTTCCCCTTTTGCGCACGGGTAACCTGCTTTTCTTCCATGGAATCTGTCGAATCGCTAGAAAGTCAGGCATTAGCCGCTATTGAGAGCGCATCTTCAACCGCCAACTTGAAAGAGATCGAGATCATGTATCTCGGAAAAAATGGCCAGATCACGAACCTAACGAGACAGATCGGATCCCTAGCGCCGGAAGACCGAGGTCGGTTTGGGGCGCGCGTCAATGAAGCGAAAACTCGAGTGGCTCTCGCCATCGAAGACCGGACCCAGACAGTGAAGAAGGCGGAGCAAGCGGCGCAGTTCGAAAAGGAGCGCATCGACGTCACGATGCCCGGCAGCTCTCGTCCGATCGGGAACGAACACGTGCTTCAGCAGGCCATGAACAAGATTAAGAAGGTGCTCGGTGGCATGGGGTTCGTGTACATGGAAGGACCTGAACTAGAGAGCGTTAAGTACAACTTTGACGCACTTAACTATCCTAAAGATCATCCGGCGATGGACGAGCAAGACACGTTCTACCTTGATGATGAGCATCTCTTGCGCACTCAGATGACCGCCCTGCAGGGCCGCGTGTTCGAAAGCCAGAAACCGCCGCTGAGAGTGTTTACCGTAGGCAAGACCTTTCGCAATGAGGCAGTGGACCGGACGCATAACCATACATTCCATCAGGTAGATGCTTTTATGGTTGACGAAGGCATCTCGATGGCCCATCTGAAGGGCACGCTCGGAGTGTTCGCCCGAGCTATGTTTGGTGAAGAAGTCAAAGTCAGGTTCCGGCCAGATTTCTTTCCATTTGTCGAGCCTGGGGTGGACTACGCGATTTCCACCCCTAAACTCTTCAACGGAAAATGGGTGGAGCTTGGAGGGGCTGGCTTGATCCACCCTAATAT
>JAEVZK010000079.1 GCA_023392285.1 Armatimonadota bacterium
GTTCTAGCGTCCGCATCAATTGCGAGGTCATATTTTCATCGATGGCTGCAAAGCGCGACACCTGCGCTTGCGTGACCGGTTCCGCCCCTCCCGAGAGCAGATCGATGCTGACCAGAATAATAAACTGGGTGTGCGTAAGACCCAATGGCTCCAACGCCCGCCGCGCTCGCCTCTGCCAAGCGTTCGTTACCAGCCACAGCTGATACGCTGGGCTCTTGTCCAGGTCCGCTTGACTGATGCTAGTGCAGGGTGACTGTGACATTTACCGACAACCCAGCTCTCAGCTTATCCAAGTTCTTCTGATTGGGATCGAGGAAGATTTTGACCGGAACTCGCTGCACCACTTTGGTGAAATTGCCCGTGGCATTATCTGGCGGCAGCAAGGCAAACGTGGCACCCGTCCCCGCCGACACTGAATCCACGGTGCCCAGAAAGGTCTCACCGGGAATGGCGTCCACATCGACCTCTACTTTTTGGCCAGGATGTAGGTCGCCGGTTTGGGTCTCCTTGAAATTGGCGACGATCCAAGGCTTTTCATCTGGAATCAGGTAAAGCAGGGGCTGCGCCGTCGAGACTTGCTGGCCGAGCTGAACGGAGCGCCGGCTGACCTTGCCATCAATGGGAGCTCGAATTTTCGTTCGTTCGAGAGCAATCCTCGCATTTTCCACTGCCGCTGCTGCCTGCTTGACCTTCGCGAGTGCGGTCGCCTCGTTCGCTCGGCTGATCGAAACCTGCTGGGGAACCGTCTGGGCGGCCTGAAGCGCTCCAAGGGCTTGGGTTTGGCGTGCTTTGGCTGCCGCGACACCTTGCTGGGCGACATTCACGCCAGTATTGGCTTCCCCAATCCTCGCCGCTTGTGCAGTCGCCGCGCGCTTGGCTGCGGTTGCGTTCGCGCGAGCTTGAGCGATCGCAGAATCCGCATCCGCGAACTGTTGTCGAGCCGAATTCAAATTAGCCGTCATCTGCGCGACGGTCGCATCTGCCGCGGACACCTGCTGCTGAGCTGCCTCGACCGCCGCTTGGGCATTGGCTGAGGCCGTTTCCTTACTCTCCGCTTGCGAAACGGCAATCGCTCCTTCGTTAGCAAGAGTTCGATATCTCTGCGCATCGCGGGCGGCATTTGAAGCGGTGGCTTGAACATTTTTCAGATTTGCCTGGGCAACTCTTACCGCGGCTTGCGCCGAATTCAGGGTTGCCGCTGCCGCGTTCACCGCGTCGCCAAGGCGCTTCTTACCGCCGATGGCCGCAGTAATAGCTTCCTGAGCCGCGGCTGCCTGAGCTTTGACCGAGGAATAGGTGGCTTGAGCCGTGTTAACTTCTGCCTCCGCCTTGGCCACATTTTCCTGCGCAGTGGCGATGTCGGAGCCGGTCACTGCAAGCCCGCCCTGAGCCTGGGCCACCCCGGCTTGACTCGTTTGTTGAGTGAGGTTGGTCGAGGCTCCTGCGCTTCGTGCTTGGGCCTTCGCCAACTCTAGATTCGCCAGCGCCTGATCATAATCCGCTTGATAGGTCGTCGCGTCGAGTTGAACAAGCAGATCGCCCTTCTTCACCTTCTGATTGTCATCCACGAGAATGTTGACTACGTTCCCCGTTTCTCTTGGGGTGATAGGAACGACATCGCTCGTGATGTACGCGTCGTCGGTCGTTGCATGGTTCTGTCCAAAGGTGTAGGCTCGCACGCCGTAAATGATTCCCGCCAAGACCACGACAGCTACGACAACGATCCCCACGGGAAATTTTTTCTTTGCCAGAACGGCGGTTTCGCCATCTGGCATCACGCCGTTACCGCCCTTTTGCTCCTTGTGCTCTACTAGATCGCTCATTAGACTCGTTCAGAATACTATACGCGTATAGTAAATCGTTGTCGCACTGCTTGTGATGGGTACAATGGCTCTTCGGTCGGCGGGGCGTGGCGCAGTTTGGTAGCGCGCTTCCATGGGGTGGAAGAGGTCGCACGTTCGAATCGTGTCGCCCCGACCAGTTCTCTTCTAGATTCCACTAGAAGTTGCCCCAAATACTTGGGAGCGTGTCGGTATTTTGAGGTTCCCAGCAGATGCACCTGTTAGGAATAACAGTTCGAAGTTTTTCTTCCTTAAACCCTCGAATTTGTTGTACAATGTTGCAGTTGACGTTCTCGTCAGCATTTGGAGAGGAACTTACATGAAATACACGGCTATCCTAGCTGGTTTGTTAGTAGTCGGCGCTGCCGGCGCGCAAACTTTTGACTTTTCTCATACTTGGGACAACACGGAAGCCACTATGGCTCAGCGGTTGTTCCGCGATGGTATTCCGAGTGTCTTTGGCACCAACAAAGCATTTCCTGGCACTTCAGGTGGCCCTGGCATCCGCTACATCACCTACTCGATCACCAACACGTTGGGTACGGCGGCTCGATTGGACACCACAACCAACGCGCTCGACAACGCTACGATCAATAGCTTCACCGCAGTGTATAGCGGAACATTCGATCCCACTAACCTGGCGACGAATTACCTCGGCGACGAGGGTGTCTCCGCGAGCACAACTTCAGCCTTTGGCTCTTACGGTCCAATCGCTGCGGGTGCCACGTTGACGATCGTTTCGATGTCGGTGACGTCGACTCCGACCAACGGGTATCACATCCACGCGGAGTTCACTCCGGTTCCTGAACCGGCCAGCATGGCTGCTCTCGGATTGGGTGCTCTCGCCCTCATTCGACGCCGACGCGCATCTAAGTAATCCTTAGGGTGAATTGAAATTGGGCCGGATGAAATTCCGGCCCTTTTTTGCACGTCAGTGCGCCGTCCAAACACCCCATATCTGGGAAAAGTAGACTCAGTGGCATGTCAGTTCAGCCTGAGGTATTAGCCGCGGCTTACGCGCTGCTGTCCCGACGCAGCTATTTTACAGAGGCACTGCGCCAAAGGCTTTTAAGCAAAAGTTTTTCCCGGGAAAGCGTAGAAGAAGTTGTATCCTATCTAACGGAACGCAAGTTCCTTAACGACAAAGCAACGACACAAAGGTTCATCGAATCGAAGTCCGGGAAAGATTCGGTGGGCAGAGAAAAATTGAAAGCCGAGCTCGAAAGGCGAGGCGTTCCGGACGAGGTGATCGAGGAAGGGCTTGCCGGATGGGCTGATGACACCGCTCGAGCGCTGTCTTGTCTTCAGGCAAAGTACGGCGATCGCGCTGATCGCAGTAAAGCGGGCCGCTTCCTCTACGCGCGTGGATTCGACGAAAACTCGATCGAGTCCGCGCTCGATCACTTTTGTCCAGAATAACTCTTTCCCGGGTGAAGGTGAAGTATGGCGACGGTTCTGTTGTCCCTATTTTGGGGCGTTGGAATTGCCGCGATCTTGACGGCTGGAGCTTATTTCCTTTGGATCCGCCCGGTTGTCAAAGCGGCGCGTCACGAACGTGAAGAAGCAGAGTTTCTGCAGCGCAAGCTGGAGAAAGAGGCTGAGTTACGCCTGAATGAGGCAACCATTTCGGCTAAAGAAGAGGGCCTTCGTGTGCGAGAGCGGCTTGAAGACGAGTTCCGCGAGAAACGCGCGCAACTCGCAAAGCACGAGGAAAAGCTGCACACCCGAGACGAACTAGTGGAGCGGCGGCGCTCTCAGCTGGAGGATCGCGAAGTTGCTCTTGTGTTTGAGCAAAAGAAGCTTGCTGCCCGAGGCGAAGAATTGGAAAAGAAAGCCAATTCCATCAACTCCGAACTTGAGCGCGTGGCGAAGCTGAAGCGGGACGAGGCAAAGGCGCTCCTTCTCAAGCAGGTGGAAGAAGAGTTTCGCTCAGTTGCTGCCAAGAAGGCCCGAGACCTTGAAGAACAGATCATCAAGGAGGCGGATCGCAGGGCCAAACAAGTCGTTTTGGATACCATTCAGCGGTCGGTCGTCGACTATGTGACCGAAGCGACCTTGGCGGTGGTCGAATTGCCCGGTGAGGACATGAAGGGAAGAATTATCGGGCGCGAAGGAAGAAACATTCGCGCTTTCGAGCAGGTGACCGGCGTGGACTTGATCGTCGATGAAACCCCCGAAGCAGTGGTCATCTCGAGCTTCGATCCGGTGCGACGAGAAACGGCGCGTCTGACTCTGATGAACCTGATGATCGACGGGCGGATTCACCCTTCAAGAATTGAGGAGCTGCATGAAAAGGCGGGTGCCGAAGTCGATCGAATGATCCGTGATGCGGGAGAGCGGGCACTAGAGCGCGCAAACGTTCACGGTCTATCCCCCCGAGTTATCGAGATGCTCGGTCGTCTTCGATTCCGGACGAGTTATGCGCAAAACGTCCTCGATCACTCTGTAGAAGTGTCGCGACTTGCGGGGATGTTGGCTGCGGAACTTGGATTGAACGTCGAAATTTCAAAGCGAGCCGGATTGCTCCACGATATCGGAAAAGCACTCGGACCCGAATGGGAAGGTCCCCACGCCTTGACCGGAATGGAATTTCTTCGCGGCTTTGGTGAAAGGGATCAGATACTTCATGCGGTGGGAGCACACCACCACGACATCGATCCAGAATCTCCCGAGGCGAAGCTAGTGATCATCGCCGACTCGATTTCTGCGGCTCGACCAGGAGCGCGACGTGAAAGCCTTGAAAACTACATCAAGCGGCTGACCGCTCTCGAATCTCTTGCGAACAGCTTCCCAGGAGTCGACCGATCTTATGCAGTACAAGCAGGCCGGGAGATACGAATGATCGTGAAGCCCTCGGAGGTCGACGACCTCGGGGCTGCCCGCATGGCCGCTGAAGTGGCGAAACGCATTGAGAACGAATTGGAGTATCCGGGACAGATCAAAGTGACGGTGATTCGGGAGACGCGAGTTCAGGACACCGCTAAGTGAACATTGTCCTAGGCGTCTGTGGCAGCATCGCCGCCTATCGAGCAGCCGATCTCTCCCGTGAACTTATGAGGGCCGGCCACGACGTGCGGGTTTGCCTGACCGCCGCGGCTAAGAATTTCGTGTTCCCCGCTCTCTTCGAGACTTTGACTGGCAATGTCTGCCTGAGCGACACATTCGAGGAGCCAGTCGCCGGACGCATGGCGCACATCGATTGGGCACGGTGGGCCGACCTCGTGGTGATCGCTCCAGCTACCGCGAACACCTTAGCCAAGCTGGCGCATGGCGGGGGCGATGACATGCTTACGACGCTCTGCCTGGCGACTCGAGCTCCATGGGTTCTGGCACCGGCGATGAACCCGCAGATGTTCGCAAACGATGCGAACCGCCAGAATTTAGAGATATTACGGCGCAGAGCAGCCCTCGTGGTGGAACCATCAGAAGGCGACGTGGCTTGCGGGGAGCACGGTCAGGGGAAACTTGCCTCGATCGAGGAGATTGTCGCAGCAGTTTCAATCATCGGTAGACGCAGCCAAGTGCTCAGCGGAAAGGTCGTGCTCATCACCAGTGGTCCCACTCGAGAGCCAATTGATGAGGTTCGCTTCATCGGTAACCGATCGAGTGGCAAAATGGGGGCAGCTTTGGCCAAGGCGGCTCTGCTTATGGGAGCGAAAGAGGTCCACGTGGTAAGTGGTCCCGTTCATGTGGCTTACCCGCTCGACGCGAACGTCGTCCAGGTAGTTACCGCCGAGCAGATGATGGCAGAGTGCCGTGCCTTCGCTGCGCGGGCTGATCTGATCGTGGGAGCTGCTGCGGTGGCTGACTATCGACCTAAGTCACCCGCAGTGGGAAAGCTCCGTCGCTCGGATGACAACTTGAGCTTAGAACTCATTCCTAATCCGGACATCATCGCAAGCATCGCCGCCCAGACGAATGGTAAAGTCATCGGATTTGCGGCGGAGCCCGACGAAAGCCTCGATTATGCCCGCGCCAAACTCGATAAGAAAGGTTTGCACGCGATCGCGGTAAACAATGTTTCCCGAGCTGAAATCGGCTTCGATACCGAGGTGAACGAGCTCACGCTGGTCACGCGAGAGAGGACCGCGAACAGCGGAATGCAGTCGAAATTAAGTTGTGCGATATGGCTGTTTGAACAACTTAGTTAGGAAGTGTTCATAATTGGCTGTGATTCAAGAAGCAAGTGCCGCACGCGATGTCTTTTTGCAGACCAAGTCTCAGTTTCTCGGGGCCTTTGATCGCATAGCTGCCGACCGGCGTGATTGGTCGCCTTCGCCCACTGCCCGAACTCCCATCGAGATCGTGGCTCATTGCGCCGAGTCAATTCACAACATCACTCAAATGATCCTCGGGAACCGATTCGCCATCGAAAATACGCGCGATGCCGACGCTCACTTTCGAACCAATGAGAACCGCGTCTCTGGTGCAAAAGAGGCTCTTCAGATGTTCGAGAACAGTTCGAGTGAATTCTTGGATGCGCTTGAGAGTCTCACCGAAAGCGACCTTCTGCGACCTTTTGTGCCGCCCTTCGGAATGTCCGAAGTTCCTCTCCCGGTTTCGCTCAACTTTCCTGCCGACCACACGAGGTGGCATATTGGTCAATTAGAGTACATTCAGACGATCTACGGCGATCGCAACTGGGGCTTCTAGAGCCTCGTGCGAATTCCGGGGGGTGGTGTCTGCTTGCCGCCACCGCCGCCTCCGCCATGTCGATCGTCATTCGAACCGCCGCCGCCTGACCCGTTGTTCGTCTTGCCCCCGTCTTCGGTGGGCACCTCGTCGGAATAATCGAACAGGAACCCTTTCATCTTGCCCGACTCGAAGTCGTTGCTCCCGTCGACGGTCGAGGTCACGAGGTACTCGGTGACGAAATCGTCTCCAATCGAGTTGATCATCCTCGTATCCATTTTGCCCTCGCTTGAAACCATCCGAAGCGTTTCTTTCTCGCCGTCATAATAGGCTTTGTTCGTCCAGACCTGTCGCCATCGATTTCCGTCGAGTTCCTGTCGTGCCTGGGGATCGCCCGTAATTTCCGCGCGTCGTTCACCGCGTTTGTAGTAATAGACCACCTTTTGGGAATAGCAAATGGTCGGATAGTTCTTCATGTTGTCGGCTGAGCGCAGCTCGTCATCAAGCTTCTTCTGCTCGGCAGTTTGTCCAGGCGCTTCGGGATCCTTTTTCGCGAGCTTTGCTGGACTGATTGGAGAATAATTTGGAATGCCATCTTGAGTCGATAGCACTTGATGATCCTTCGCCTTCACGAACATTTTCACATTTCCGGTCAGCACGGCCTTCTTGATTTTTCGCTCGATCACGGCTTGTTCGCAAACCATGTTCGCTTTGGCGGAAAAATAGCGGACATTGCCGGTAGCGGTCACCACGTCGGTGCGTTTGTTCTGCACGATCTTGTCAGCCATCAAAATGATGTCGCCGTCGGTGGCCACGCCATTAATCGCTGTAAACAGATCTCCCTTGCCGCTCGAATTGTCGCCCCGGATATCCCAAGGACGCGGCTTTTCCGTTTGATCCTGCAGCAAGGATAACTCGCCCCTCCATCGAACCGGGCCGGTGCTAAAGTCCCGGGTTGAAATGTCGTACCCGATCGCAACCGCCGTGAAAGCACCGCCGCGCAGCGTTCCCGTCACTTCGCCAGGAACGCTGATTCGATTCGTTCGGGCGCTGAAGGCAAAGGAGGGAACTCGCAAATTCATGTCTGCATTGGTGATCCTCCCGCCGTCGCTCGCCTGCAAGACCTTTCCTGGAACATTCCAAGTCGCAATCGGCGCTTCGAACTTGAACTCCCCTTCTTTTGTGCGGTAAAGCCCGTTCTTCACGCCGGTGAGCCGATAGATTTGACCACTTTGAGCGACCGTGACCTGGTCCACATCGGCGCGCCCGACCAGCCGCGAACCTTCGAAGCTCTGAACCCTGACATTGCTGAGAGTTGCGTTGACCGCTTCGCCTTGATCGTGATGCCGGAACCGGGCAAACGGGTCGAGGTCTGCAATCTCACGAGCGAAAAAGCCAAATACTAGAAGAGCCGCAACGCTGAGCAGCGTCAGAAGTGTGTTCTTCAGGATAGGGGTCTTGCGAGAGCGTCTCATTGTGGCGGATGTTTTGCCGTCTTCCCAATCATCATTGGAAAGACGGCGACTTATCATTAGGACGCTTACTCGCCGTAATCCGCTACGGGGCGATGAAAGAGTCGACGTAACTGAGCGAGTAGCTGTTGCCGCCGAATCCGTTGGCAGATACGAAGTAGTAGTAACGTCGGCCGGACTGAAGCGCCCCGCCATCGTAGACTTTCGCGTTCGTAACCGAACTTCCGCTCCACACCGGAGTTACATTGACCGCAGGAAACGTGTCATACAAATACACGCTGTAGCTGTCAGCTCCCGTGACCAAAAACCAGCGGAAGGTGAGCGGTCCTTGGAGCGGCGAATTCAGCTCCAGATCGTTCAAAGTGTGCGCGACTACCCGGTTCGATTTGGGGCTTTCGCTATTCGCACCATCCGGATAGCTCGTGTTGAGGGAAGTGATCGCGTAAGACCACGTCTGGTTCTCGGTGAATTGAGGATCGAGATCGGCGTAGGCGACGGCAAGCGGGTCGCGCCAGAAGTCCACGTCGGTATAGGAACTCGTGTCGCCCTGGCCTCGATAAATACCGTAGCCAAGGAGATTCGTAGTCGAAACAGTCGGAGTCCAGTAAAGATCAACTTCGACGTAGTTGCCGCCGCTCGTATAGTGCGCCTGATGATCGGAAGAAGTCAACTTCGTGCGCTCAGGCTTGATCATGTTCTTCAGCACGTTGTAGTCCACCGCTTCGCCTCCGCGGAAGGCAGGTGCTGGCGTCGTGAATGCTGTCCACGACAGATCAGTGACCGCCGTCATCACCGGATCGGTGACGTTTGCCAGAGTGAAGTCGGCAGACTGAGAGGTGCCAGGGGAGACGGTAATCGTGTCTCGATCGGAGTTGTAGCCGAGCGCGCTCGCTACGACCGCGTAAGGAGACCCTCCGTACAACGTCGTGATCGAGTAGTGGCCGTTGCGGTCCGTAATGTCGTAGGTGCTGGTCAGCTCGCCGGATGCCGCGAACACCTTTGCCCCTTCCACCACGAATCCGTCCCGGTCGTACACCGTGCCCTGCAGAGTCGCGCGTTGAGAGTTGCGCACAACCGTCACAGTTGTGCTTCTGGACTCGGTCTCATCGAACACCTGAACCGTGTTCTCGCCGAAATAGAGGATTCCGTCCTGTGTGACGCTCGCTTTAATCAGGCGATCGCCGGCAGGCACGTTGTTGAGCACATAAGCACCGCCCGAATTCGAGGTCGTCGTAATCCCGCCGATCTGAACCGTCGCGCCGATTACCGACCGTCCATTGATGTCTTGGATAAAGCCGGTAACTGTTCCTGAACCGCCCCCGCTTGTCCCTCCGCCACTGCCTGAGCATCCAAATAGCGCGACACTCGCGCATAACAATATCAGCCAACCCATCCAACCTTTCATGCAAGTAGAACGCATCACAATCTCCTCCGGTACCCCGAGTTTATTCTAGGACGGGCAAAGACTCCAGAACCTCTGAGGCTTTGAGCGGATTCCTCACCCGCTCATCGGATCGGATGAGGCCATCTTTGAACGTAACAATTCGCTGGCAGTGAAGCGCGATGTCGTGCTCGTGGGTCACGAGAATGATCGTCATCCCGCTCTGGTTAAGTACTTGGAAGAGGGCCATGATCTCCTCCCCGGTTCGAGAATCTAAATTTCCGGTTGGTTCATCGCAAAGGAGAATCTTGGGCTCGTTGACGATTGCCCGGGCAATCGCCACTCGCTGCTGCTGGCCACCGCTTAACTCTGTTGGGCGATGTGTCGCCCGATCAGAGAGCCCAACCCGTTCCAACGCAGCCACTGCATCCCCGAGGACGGACGAATAAGTTAGCGGCAGCTTTATGTTCTCAAGCGCAGTCGCGCGTGGGAGCAGGTTAAACGTTTGAAACACAAACCCAAGATGCTGGTTTCGCAGACGCGCGGATTCGCGTGGGGACAGCGTTCCTACGTCGACGTCTTCGAGCAGAAGCGTCCCCCGCGTCGGCCGATCTAGCAAGCCGAGTAAGTTCATGAAAGTGGTCTTGCCCGATCCGGAAGGTCCCATGATCCCGACGAATTCACCCGCTTCAACTTTGAAATCGACGCCCCTTAAGGCATGGACAAGGTTATTCCCCGTCCGGTAATCCTTGGCCAATCCCCTCGCTTCGATCAGCGACATGGATCGGACCAGATCAATTCCGGACGTACAAGGATCGTTTCATCGCGATCGGGTCCGACACTTACGATCGCCACGGGAGTTCCGGTGTGCTCCTCGATGAAACGCACGTAGTTCTGTGCACCCTCGGGAAGATCTTCGAAGCGTCGGATGCCGCACAGACTGCCCGTCCAGGTGGGGACACTCTCCAGTTGTGGTTCGACGCGCGCAAAGTCGTGAATGTCGCTCGGCAGGTGCTCAATTCGTTTGCCGTCGAGCGTGTAAGACGTCACCACCTGAATCTCTTCCAAATCACTTAGAATATCGAGCCTCGTCAGCACGAGTCCGCTCAGAGAATTGATTCGGCATGAATGCTTCAGCACAACAAGATCGAGCCAACCGCATCGTCGGTCGCGCCCAGTGACGGTGCCAAACTCTTGCGCCTTCTGTCGAATGAGTTCCCCCATGTCGCCATGTAATTCGGAAGGGAAAGGCCCCGAGCCGACGCGAGTCGTATAAGCTTTGCAAACGCCAAGCACAGAGTCAATCGCGCGAGGTCCGATGCCCGTGCCGAGGCAAGCGCCACCGCTGACCGGATGGCTGCTCGTCACGTAGGGGTAAGTGCCCGAATCCAGATCGAGGAAAGTGCCCTGTGCACCTTCGAAGAGCACCTTTTTCCCTCCGTAAACCGCCTCCTGAATCAGCGCCTCGGTGTCAGTTACCCAAGGACGAATGCGATCTGCGTAGCCGCAAAATTCATGGTAAAGCTGATTGAAGTCCAGCGGCTGTTCACCGAACATCTGCAAAAGTTTGTTCTTGACTGCCAATACCTCTCGCAGGCGTTGCTCGAACCGTTCTGGATGCACAAATTCGCTCATCCGAATGCCGATCCGCGCCACTTTATCCTCATAAGCCGGACCGATTCCGCGAGACGTCGTTCCAATCTTATTCTCCCCGCGCGCCTCCTCTTGGAGCTTGTCGAGCATCCGGTGATAAGGAAAAACCACGTGCGCGGCCGCCGAGATCTTTAAGTCTCCCAAAGCGTTTCCTGCCTGAGCAACCGTTCGGTCGTACTCGTCAAGCAATCCTTTTGGATCGATTACCATTCCGCTGCCGAGAACCGAGACGGTTCCCGGATGCAGAATCGCGGCTGGAATCAACTGGAATTTGTACGTCTTCCCGCTTGTGATGACGGTGTGCCCGGCATTATTACCGCCGGCATAGCGCACCACCATCGCCGCCTCGGCTCCCAGAGCGTCCACCAGCTTGCCCTTCGCTTCATCGCCCCACTGGGCACCCACCACAACCAACGTTGGCATCGTTTTTCTCCTTGGGTCGGCGCAAAAAAACCGGCGCTTCTTCGACCCATGTCGAGGATCCGCCGGCAAATTTGCCATTGAGCCTTATCTCAACCAAGAGATTATAGCTTAGAATTGCCGTTATCGTCACTATTTCCGACCACTTAGCCGGAAGGAATGCGCTACGACAAACGGCCTTACGGCAGCATATGCCCCATCTTGTCGCGTTTCGTCTCCAGGTACTTCGCACGCGGGGTGGCGGGGTCGGCGATGAGCGGCACGTGCTCGACGATCTCAAGACCGTAGCCTTGTAGCCCCGAAACCTTCTTCGGATTGTTCGTCATCAGTCGCAGCTTGTGCAATCCTAAATCCGCAAGCACCTGTGCGCCCAATCCGTAGTCGCGCAGATCGGCCTTGAACCCCAGCGCCACGTTCGCCTGGACGGTGTCAAGGCCTTGATCCTGGAGTTCATAAGCCTGCAGCTTCGGCAACAATCCAATTCCGCGACCTTCCTGGGCGATGTACAGCACGACGCCCTGGCCGGCTTCCTCGATCTTCTCAAGTGCCATCTGCAACTGATCGCCGCAATCGCAACGAAGCGAGCCGAGTAGGTCGCCAGTCAGGCACGACGAGTGGATGCGAACGAGCACCGGCTCGGGAGTGGCGACATCACCCTTCACAATTGCGACATAGGGATTGGGTTCGACGTTCGTCTCGTAACCGTAAAGCTGGAAATGCCCGAACTTGGTAGGAAAGTCGATGGGACCCGCCACCCGTCGGACCAGCTTCTCATTCTTGCGTCGATAAGCGATGAGGTCAGCGATGGTGATGAGCTTTAACCCATGCTGTTCGCTGAACTTCAGCAGATCGTCCAGCCGCATCATGGTGCCGTCTTCATTCAGGATCTCGCACCCAACGGCAACGGGTTTGAATCCGGCGAGCTCGCAAAGATCGACTGAGGCTTCCGTGTGCCCCGCGCGCTTGAGCACGCCGCCTTTCTCGGCGCGAAGCGGAATGATATGGCCCGGCCTACCCAAGTCGCTCGGCTTCGCATCGTCTCGAACGAATACTTCCACCGTCTTCGCGCGATCATAAGAGCTGACGCCAGTGGTCGTGCCGTGGAGTGCATCCACAGTCTCCGCCATCGCGGTGCCGAGACGCGCGGTGTTCTGCTTCGTCATCATCGGAATCTGCAGCTCCGCTAGCCGCTCGGCGGTCGTCGGGATGAAGGGCACGCCCCGGCCGTACTTGATCATGAAGTTCATCGCCTCGGGCGTGCACATCTCCCCCGCCATGATGAGATCGCCCTCGTTCTCGCGATCTGGATCGTCGACCACGACGATCATGCGTCCGCGCTTCAGCTCCTCGAGCGCCTCAGGGATGGTTGCAAATTCCACAACTAGATTCTACGCAAGGAGCACGAAGCAACGCTCTTGGCTGAGCAGTTAGGCCGAAGCCGGCAAGGCGCCGCTCGTTAGTTTCAGCGGGATGCTCTCCGAAGAATGCACGAGCAGCTTTTCAATTGCGACAGCCGACGCAGACAGGCTGGAGTTCAGATTTGGCCAATGGCCAGGCCGATACTTTGTTGGAGCGTGAAGTAGTCCAGGATTAGTATTGATCTCCCAACCTCGCATCCGCCCATCTTGCAGGCTGAAATCGATGCCGCCGAAGTCGATACGCGCGGTCTCGAAAGCGGACCAAATTTCGTCGTGAAACGGCCGAGTCTGGACGAAATTAGCTTCCTCGGCGAGCGTAGCGCTAGTCACGTGCGAGGGTGACTTAACTATCCAGCTCAGGTCGAAGTTGATCAGGCGATAGACCAATTCGTCGCCGATTCGATAAACCCCGTACTTGCGGTAGAGCTGATCCGGTCCGCGAGTGTCGCAAAATTCGCAAACCAGCAAGGCACCCTTCGACGCCCCACCAAGAGCCGCCATCGCCAACGCCTCATCCAACTGCATCGATCATAGCCGCCGAAGTGCGGCCCGTAATTGATCGCCATACTTCGCCTGAAGTTCCTCTAACGCCGTTCCAAGCTCCTCCGGCTTCTCTTTTCGCGCGACTTTCACCTTGTCGATCTCGATCAGGAGCTCTTTCGCCCAGCCGGGCTCCGGTTCGCCGAGAGCCTGCCACACGGTCAGCCAGTCCGCGGCTTTGCGGGATTCCGTCCGCTCCACCATCGAACGAAGGTCTGCTAAGCTGTCGCTCGTGAGTTCTTCCTCCCCAAGGACCGCCCGAAGACCCGCGAGATAACGCGTCGCCATCGCCTCACTGATCGGTAGACGGCCAAAGTCTCCATCGCTCACGAGGATCTCCTTCTTGATCGGCGAAACCCGAACAATCCAGAAGGAGCCAGACGCACCTTCATCGACGAGCTCCGGCCGCTGGGTGTGTAGCTCCACCTTCCAATCGCGCGGCGCCATTTTGCTGCGCACCAGAAAGCGCCGCCCGCCAAGCGATTTCACCACAATTCCATGCAGCGTATCGCCCGGCTTGAGCTTCTTTGGACCGCCCTCCTGCCGCACTTATTCCGCTTCCGCAGGAGCGGAAGCTTTCAGGCCCGCCCGCATTTTCTCATCGATCTCGGAAAAGATCTCTGGATTCTCCTCCAGATAGCTGCGCGCATTGTCGCGGCCTTGGCCCAGCCGAGTTTCCCCATAGTTATAGTAAGTGCCGGCCCGGCTGATAATTCCTTGCGCCGTTGCGAGGTCGAGCACGTCGCCCGCTTTACTGATGCCTCGGCCAAAGATCATATCGAACTCGGCGGTCTTAAAGGGCGGGGCCACCTTGTTCTTCACGATCTTCACCTTCGTGCGCGCGCCAATCTGATCGGTGCCGACCTTGATCGCGTCGCCTTTGCGCACCTCAAGCCGAACCGAGGCCCAGAACTTCAGCGCGCGACCGCCCGGAGTCGTCTCAGGATTGCCGTACATGACCCCAATCTTCTCGCGGAGTTGGTTGATGAAGATGGCCGCCGTCCGGGATTTGTTGAGCGAGCCACCGAGCTTTCGCAAGGCTTGGCTCATCATCCGAGCCTGAGTGCCGACGAAGCTGTCCCCCATTTCGCCTTCGATTTCCGCTTTGGGCACGAGCGCCGCCACAGAGTCGATGACCACGATATCGAGCGCGCCCGAGCGAATCATTGCGTCCGCAATCTCAAGGCCCTCTTCGCCGTTGCTCGGCTGAGCGATATACAGCTTGTCGACGTCCACGCCGAGGGTGCGCGCGTATTCCGTGTCCATCGCGTGCTCAGCGTCGATATAAAGAGCGAGTCCGCCCTTGCGCTGAGCTTCCGCCACGCAATGAAGCGCGAGCGTCGTCTTACCGCCGCTTTCCGGGCCATAAATTTCCGTGATCCGCCCCTTCGGAATGCCGCCGATCCCGAGCGCAGTATCCAGGCTCAGCGAGCCGGTGCTGATCGCCTCGATCGGCTCGTGGCCGCCCTCCCCCATGCGCATGATCGCGCCCTTGCCGAAAGATTTTTCAATTTGGCTCAGCGCCATGTCGAGCGCGCGATCACGCTCACCAGTAGAAGAATTCGAGTTGTTAACGACCGTGTCCGCTCCGCGTGGCATGGCTTATTTTAGCTGATGGCAGAGACTTGATGGGTGAAAACCAGTAGATTGTTGTCTGTTTATTCGCACTCCCTAGAAAACGCGGATAGTCTTGCCATCTTTGGTGAAAAATGCCACCCCCATCGTTCCATTTCCTAGGAAAACGACGGACATAGAGGAAACGTCAAGTTGGCTCTCAATTTGTTCCCAAGCTTTACGTGAAGGTTCCTTCTTTGGATCGCCATCCAGCCCAAACCGTCGCCAAACGTGGGCCATTCCCAGACTTCTAATCTGTTCCGTCAAAGGCACTGCATCGAAAAGCGACTTGTTCCATTCTTTCATCGCCTTCTCAACGGATGCCGGTGACATGGCGTCCAGCACCGCTCGAATGTAGTTCAAGTCCTCTTGGTAGATCAAACCGCCCTGATGCTCTCCCAATCCTTCATCGCACAAACCGATCCCCAGCCGTTTGTACTCTCCTCCCTCCAAGGTCAGCGAAGTTTGCCCTTTCGCCTTCACCACCCGAGCGCCAAGTGCGGAGGCCAGCATCGAGTCGAAGGTTTCGGCGTTCACGTCGCGCAAAACCCCAATCAGCCTCGCGCCGTTGAGGAACCAATGCACGTTCAACGGATGCCCGGCAAAGCCCTTCTCGTTCAGGGCCACCGGCTTTTCGGGGGTGAGGGAAATCTTGCCGTCCTTGACTTCCAAGTCTCCAGTCTCTTTGAACGACGCCTGATATTCCATGCGCTGCGAGCCGAAGTAGAAGGCCCAGGGCCAGGCGGGGGCCGTGATCCCCGCGTGATCCGAATTGAGCCGTGAGATTCCGGAGCGAGAACGGATCAATCGCATCTCCTCCGATGCGTTCGGCTGCGCCTCAAATTTGAATGCGGGCCAAGTTCGGCCGCTCTCCGCAAGCAGCAGCACCGACCCGCCGGTGCGCTCCGCGATGAAGGACACGAACGCCCGGTCGTCGCCCCCCTTGAATTCGATCAAGGGAAGTTTCGAGGGGGTCGCAATCAACAAACTAGCGAGCGCAAGTATCGACATTAAATTCCTCCGCCTCCAGGCCCAGAGGTCATCTCGTAGGCCATACCCGTCACTGGCGCACGTCGTCGCTCATCATCGCAGCCAGGGCGATCGATATGGATGTAAGAATCATGTCCTTCTTAGGATAACACAAGTTTCGACCATCGTCCGATCAAACCAACTTGCTCGGAAGGGAGTCGGATTTCACCGGTGTCGAAATTGTTTTGACAGGGGTCGAAATCGTTTCCACAGGTGAAGAAATCATTTGCACAGGGGGCGAAATCATTTCCACAAATGCCGAAATCATTTACACAGGGGTCGAAATCATTTGCACTGGGGTCGAGATCATTTTGAC
>JAEVZK010000086.1 GCA_023392285.1 Armatimonadota bacterium
TTCGGAGTAGTGTCAGCTTTTTCGGGAGTCGTGGGGGATGCGGACGGCTTAGCATCTTCAGCCTTAGTTGCAGCGGGTTCCGATTTGCCTGCGTAATCGTTGATATGAAAACCGGCTCCCTTGAACAGGACACCTACGGGCTGTATCACGCGCTTCAAGGTGCCTTTGCTGCCACATGGGCAATCGGTCAGAGCGTCTTCAGACATTCTTTGTTCTACTTCAAAGGTGTCGTTGCATCGGTTGCACTGGTACACGTAAGTCGGCATTTTCCAAGTGATATACGGTTGAATCCGGGCGAGTGGTGCAAGCCCACGCTTTGATGCGGTTGTGGCACAATTCGTTTTCCGACCAAAATTATGTGGGGCCAAACATTTCAAGTAGGAGATCTAGCAGGCGTTGGAGCACTTGTGGTGCTCGAGGCGCTCTTATCGGCGGACAACGCTCTCGTGCTTGCAATTATGGTGAAGCACTTGCCGGAGGCTCAGCGCAAGAAGGCTCTCCTCTACGGCTTGGGCGGAGCATTCATCTTTCGACTCGTAGCAATCTTGTTTGCGTCCGTCGTTCTCCAGCAATGGTGGCTACAAGGCGTGGGAGCGCTCTATCTGCTCTATCTGCCGGTCAAACATTTCATCCAATCGAGCAAAGCAGACGGCAAGACGAAGCCGGTCGGGGCTGGGTTTTGGCAGACCGTCTTCGCAGTCGAGCTAACAGATATTGCATTTGCCATTGATTCGGTGCTTGCTGGTGTTGCGTTCATCAACAACAAGCAAGACAAGATTTGGGTTGTCTATGTTGGTGCGATGATCGGGATCATCCTTCTGCGGCTAGCGGCCAACCTCTTCGTTAAGCTCTTGGATCGCTATCCCGTGTTCGATCATGTCGCCTACCTCTTGGTGGGTTGGGTTGGAGTCAAACTTGCCTTTCTAGCGGGCCACAGCTTTGAGGAGACGCATCCGGGGGCAATTGCCTTCGACATTCCCGAACTATCTCCAATCGTCTTCTGGTCCGGACTTGGACTGATCGCGATTGGGGGCTCAGCGGTGGCTATTGCCCGATCCAAGAAGGAAGCAAGTTAGCCCTCGCGGGAGATGCTCGCGGCAGCCATGCTAATCGCCATAACCGCATAGATGCCAAACAGCGCCTTCTTTGAAAGCTTTTCTTCGAATCCTGGTGTAAGTCGCTGCGGCACCACGTGATAATCGACCACATAGGCAGCCGTGGCGACGGCAGCACTCTTGGCGAGCGTTTCCGGCAAATTCCGTCGCTTCTTAGGTAGGACCAGTTGCAGCAGACCCGACCACATCATCATCGCGGCCCCATTTAGGACGCCTCCTGTCGCGGTGTGCTTTATCGACGGCTTTTCGTGTTTGAATGCGGTATCGCCCCAAGCGATGTGGCTGACGGCGTTGATCGCCGCAGTAGCCGGCTTCTTCTCGGCGCGGCTGAAAACGAGAGCGGCGACAGTGGTCGCCGCAGTGGCGATTCCGCCAACCACCAAAGTGTTCTTCAGAAGAGACATAGCGTTATGACGAGAGTGCCGGAAGGCACGTTCGATCCGCTTTATTAGGCTTGTCGCAGGCATAATATAGGCATGGCATCTGCCGAGCTACAAAAGCTCCACAAGCTCTTTCTTGTTGATTCCGCGATCCTGGAAATTCGCAAGCGAGCAGCGGCCCTAGATACTGGCCAAAAACTAGCAAGTGAGATCAAAATCTTGGAGTCGCGAGCTGAGAATTGCGAAGCAAAGAGGCTTCAGCGCGAGTTTAACGATCTCGAGCTACAGCAAGGCGGGTTAGAAGAGAAGCAGCGTCGCCACGAGAAGGACCTGTACGGCGGCAAAGTGGTCAATCCGCGAGAAGTCGAGCTCATCGAAAAAGAGATCGCGAATCTCAAATCGGCGCGAGCCGAGATCGATGATCAGTTGCTGAAGATCATGGAAGCTTTACCAGCGGCAAAGGCAGAAGAAGATAAGTTTGCGGATCAAATTGTTTCCCGAAAGCGAATTCTTGTCACGACTCAGAAGGCGGCTTTGGAAGAGAAGTCTCGCCTTGAACTTGAATTCAAAGAAAAATCGGCCAAGCGCCCAGAATTGGCCAAGGATGTTTCCCCCACTCTGATGGCAAGATATGATGCCATACGTCAAAAGCACGGCGGAGTGGGAATGGCCGAAGTCGACAAGAAGACGCAGACTTGCGGAGGATGCGGAACGACTTTGCCGGAGCGAACGATTGAAGCGCTGAAGGAGGAAAAAACCGTCACATGCGAATCCTGTCATCGAATTCTTTACTATTCCGAAGGCGTTATCTAGCGCTGCTCCTACCGGTTCTCGCAGCAGGGTGCGCGAAATTCCCCGACAACCCAGTAGGGAACAACACGCGCCTGATCATCACGATGAGAGTCGCCGGACGCATTCGAAACGGCACGGCACCCGGAGATGGAGGCGTGCCTTACCACTACTTCGTGGCCTTCAACCCTTCACAGGATCTGTTTCCAACGACAACCGGCCCCGAACCGGTGATTGCTCCGCCTTGGGGAAACGGATTCGTGGCCGGAGGGGTAACCCACTACGTGTACTATAACCTTTCACAGGCTGCACCCTACACGGTCAACAAGTTCATTTCTCAAGACCTTCACGACTTTGTGACGACCGGGATTCCCATTACCTATACTGATCCGGGACAAACCGGGGACACGATCTCGTTTGAAATCGATCTCTCCCAGATCACGCCCACTGGTATCGATCCCAGCACCCTTCAATCAGTTCAGATCAACTTCCTAACCGAGACGAATCCGCCTTACCAGCAGCCCGCCAACAAGGTTTGGGACGCACTCGGTGACAGCACTTTGCCGAGCGAAATCAATGAATATGTTCGGATTCCGCTGAACATCAGCCGTACCTACACAAACGCCGACTACCAGAATGTGGAAGTGACTGGCGACACTCCCGATCCTGATCTCGATATCGTGGATTGGTCAGTCGAAGTTCGCCGCCCTTAGGCGGCGACATAGAGATCCGGCTCGCGCAGGGGTAAGAGTCGTTCCTCGACCTCTGCGTGGATCGCCTCGAATGCTTCGACCACTCTCGGATCGAATTGGCGACCCGCCGATTCGCAGATTACTTTTAGAGCCACTGCTGGCTCAAATCCCCGCTTGTATGGCCTTGTGGAGCGAAGGGCATCATAGACGTCTGCGACTGCCACGATTCGAGCTTCCAGCGGAATCTCTTCACCTGCCAGACCTTTGGGGTATCCGCTGCCATCCCAGTGTTCGTGATGGTACATGGCGATCTGAGCTGCGACTTCGAGCAAGTTGTTCTTGGTTGGCTCGTCAATCCAAGCAACCCCCATTCGATCGAAGATCGACGTGAGATCCTCGGTCAGAATATCGGCTCCAACTGCACAGTGCTCCTGCATGGCCGACCGTTCGTTCTCGTTGAGGGGACCAGGTTTACGGAGGATGTTGTCGCTAATCGCGATCTTGCCGACGTCGTGCAGCGGTGCGGTAAGCAGCATTTGCTCTCCGAATTTCGCCGGATAACCCATGCGGTCCGAAATGAGCTGAGAAATGATCCCAACGCGAACGATATGGTGGCCGGTATTCATGTCGCGCGTTTCGGCAGCCTTTGCCAAGCGAATGATGATATCTTTGCGACTGACTTCCAACTCGCGCGTCCGATCGGCGATTCGTTCCTCCAATAGCGCGTTCTGGCGGCGGATTTCATCCTGAAACTCCTTGAGTGAAATCGCGTTCTGAAGCCGCGCAATTAATTCGACGAAATCGAAGGGCTTGTTCAGGAAGTCCGTCGCGCCGATGGTGAGCGCCTGCCGCTTTACGTCCTGATCGCTGTTGCCGGTGAGCATCAGGACGGGGATCATCTTCGTCTCTTCGCTGCTCTTGAGCATGTGCAAGAGTTGAAGTCCATTTTGCCCCGGCATGTTGATATCCGAAACAATCGCGTCGAGTGAGATCGAACTTACGAGGGCTAGCGCTTCCGCAACGCTACCGGCAAAATGGCACTCCCAATGGTCTCGCTTCGCGCGGAGCATTCTTCGCAATCCATCTAATACGCGGATCTCGTCGTCTACAAATAGCAGTTGTTTCATGCGGCTTCTCTTCCAGCGCTGCTGATCGGCAGCTTAATGACAAATGTGGTGCCCTTGCCTTCGAGCGACACCACTGAAATGTGGCCTCCGTGCCGCTCCTCAATCACGGATTTCGAGATAGCCAATCCTTGGCCGGTCCCGATTCCAACTTCTTTGGTCGTATAAAAAGCTTCGAAAATGTGGGCCTTGGCAGCAGCGGGAATTCCTGCGCCGTTGTCAGCAATGGACACGATGATGTGATCCTCGGCAAGCTGAGTTTTGATGATCACTTTTCCACCCGGTTCAGAGCCAAATTTCTCTTGGATGGCATGAACAGCATTAATGATCATGTTCAGGAATACTTGCCCGAGTTCGCTCGGATAGCCTAAGAACGCAGGCAGTTCCGGGTCGAGTTGAAGGTCGATGGAGGCAACGTACTTCCACTCGTTTCGCGTCACTTCCACCGTGCTCTCGGCAATTTTGTTGATGTTCACGTGCGTTTGGCTGAGCTGTCCCGGGTGCGAGAAGGTCTTCATCGCGGAGACGATCGTGGCCACTCGCTCGACTCCTTCTAGAGCCTGCTCGATAGCACGGGGAATTTCCGCCTTAACGAAATCCAAATCCGCCTCGCGTAATATTTCCTCAAGCCTGGCACGGGAGTCGCCGGACGCTGGCAAACGCTCGATGTACTCGGACATAGCGCCAACCGCGCGGTTCACACCGTCAAAGCTCTCCTTTAGAAAATAGAGATTGTCGCCGATGTATTGATTCGGCGTGTTGATCTCGTGGGCGATCCCGGTGGCGAGCTGGCCCACCGTTTGTATCTTCTGAGAGTGCGACAGCTCGGCTTCCAGTCGTTTCTTCTCTCCCAGGTCTCGCGCGTATGCAGTAAGAAGCTGTTGTCCTTTGACCTTCACGGGGGTGATATAGAGCTCCGCAGGAAAGGGCTGCAGGTTGCGTCGATGCGCGGTGAACTCCACGCGTGCATTGCCGGCTTCACATTTGCCAGTGGTCAGAAACTGAACTAGGACTTCGCCATAGGCCGGTCGTTGCTCAAGAGGGAGGATGAGGTCTAACCACTGGGTGCCCAGCACGTCGTCTTTCTTGCAGCCAAACATTTGTTCGGCGGCAGGGTTGAATTCCACGATCTCACCGTCCCGGGTGAAAGTGACGATAGCATCGAGAGCGTTCTCAAGGATGGCGGCAGTTCGAGCTTTGCTTGCCTGCAATTCGGCCGTCCGTTCTTCTACCTGCCTTTCAATCGCCCCACGAGCATCTTCTAGTTCAACTTGTTGACTCGCAATCTCTCTTATTTCTCGTATGCCTTTGAGGCAGGCAGCAGTGAGGATGGCAGTCTCAAGCAGGAGCCACGCTCCGTGTTCGACAAAACGCCATTCGGCGCCCGAAGTCACGCCGTACAGACTTGCAGGAAAGTAGATGCCTCGCACGATATGATCTCCGAGGATGATTCCGACCGCCGGATAAAGAAGGCGATAGTCTCGGTATAAGGCGATGAAAGCCAGAGAACCAAATATGTGAAAGTGAGTTTCGCTGCGCCCACCGCTGATCGAAATGAGCAGGCAGGACATGATCGCCTGGCATATCGAAATCGACCAACGAGATTGATATTTCGAGTGCCAGAATGTGATGAGTGCCACATTCGGAATGGAAATGACTCCGCCGAGGATGATGGCGATCCAGACCTGGGGATGCAGGCTGCTGCCCGACCCCACATAACTTCGGGGATAGTTGATGAGCGCCCACGAAATTGCCAGCCCATATTGGATGAGCATAAGATAGGCAAAGATATGATCTGCTGAACGTTGATGCTTCAGTAAAATATTCTGATAAAGCAGATCGCTTCGGGAGGGTTTGGGCTTCAGCTTTTCTAAGCTAGCCAAGGCTCTCTCCCTCGCGCTATTCGCATTTTTTGCAATAGGCACAAGTACATGATCGGTCGCACGCGCCGAGTCCTTGTAGTTGAAACTGTTGACCCGCTTGAAAAAACTGATGAAGTTGCTGGGCCAGCAAATCGGGTATAGTGATTCTTCGCGCGGTATGCCCTCCCTTTCCCAGCTTTTCAGAGTTGATCTGCTGTCAAGACTTGAGTCTCGACAGCTTTCGTCACTTTAAGGGAGCCTCCCACGCGAACCTATAAGTTATGGCAGACGTCAGCCTTTTTGATAAAATTCGTATTGGAATCGCAAGCTCGGAAGACGTTCTGAGCTGGTCCCACGGCGAGGTAAAGAAGCCGGAAACAATCAATTATCGCACGTTCAAACCAGAACGTGACGGTCTCTTCTGCGAGCGCATCTTTGGCCCAGTGAAAGACTGGGAATGCGCCTGCGGACGTTACAAGAAAATCAAGTACAAGGGAATTACTTGCGAGCGCTGCGGCGTGGAAGTAACCCGAAGCAAAGTGCGTCGAGAATGGATGGGGCACGTGGAGCTTGCGGCTCCGGTCTGCCACATTTGGTACCTCAAGGGTGTGCCATCGCCGCTGTCCCTGATCCTCGATCTGTCGCCACGATTGCTGGAGCGAGTCATCTACTTCGCCAGCTTCATCATCATCGATGTCGATTCCGAGCAGATTCGCGAACTCCTGCCGGAAATCCGTAAGGGTGTGGAAGTCGAGAAGATCCGCATTATGCAGGAGATGCGGGAGTTGGAAGAAGAGTCTTTCACCCGATTTGTCGATGACCTGAACAACAATCGCGATGAGTACGATGATGCCTTTGCCCGTGATCGAGCAAAAGCGGTCAACGACCGAATCAAGGCTGAATACCGCGATGCCGATGACCGACTCAAAGATCTCGACGACGCAGTAAAGATCCTCGATACTCTGGCTCCCAAGGGCTTGATCGATGAAGACCGCTACCGCGCCGTTGTAAAGTTGCTCGATTCGGTGGGCTATCGCATGGAGAAGGACCTGCGAGCGCTCGTCCGCGCAAATATTGGCGCGGATGCCATCAAAGAGCTGCTGAATCAGGTCGATTTGGAGCGACTCGCTCGCGAGTTGCGCCTCGAAATTCTGCAGACCCAGAGTCAGCGACGCGCTCGCGCGATCAAGCGGCTTGAAGTGGTGGAGGCACTTATCTCGAGCCGATCCAGGCCGGATTGGATGATCCTCGATGTGGTTCCTGTGATCTCGCCCGAGCTCCGCCCGATGGTGCAGCTTGACGGTGGACGCTTCGCCACCTCGGACCTTAACGATCTCTATCGCCGCATCATCAACCGCAACAATCGGTTGAAAAAGATCATTGAGATCCACGCGCCGGAGTCGATCATCAATCACGAGAAGCGATTGCTTCAAGAGGCTGTCGACGCTCTCATCGACAATGGTCGCCGTGCGCGACCCGTCGTGGGATCGAACTCTCGTCCTCTCAAGTCCCTCAGCGACATGCTTAAGGGTAAGGAAGGTCGCTTCCGTAAAAACCTTCTGGGTAAGCGCGTTGACTACTCGGGTCGTTCGGTTATCGTCGTCGGTCCGCCCCTCACGCTACACCAGGCCGGGTTGCCGAAAGAGATGGCGCTGGAACTGTTCAAGCCGTTCGTGATGAAGTCTCTCGTTGAGAAGAAGATCACGCAGAACATTAAGACCGCAAAGAGGATGATCGACCGAATGCATCCAGCGGTTTGGGATGGTCTGGAAGAAGTGATTAAAGAGCACCCAATCCTTCTGAACCGTGCACCTACGCTGCACCGACTGGGAATCCAGGCGTTTGAGCCCATCCTAGTTGACGGAAAAGCGATTCAGGTTCACCCGCTGGTGTGCCACGCGTATAACGCGGACTTCGATGGAGACCAAATGGCGGTACACGTACCGCTCAGCACTCAGGCACAGGCAGAAGCTCGTGTTCTCATGCTGTCTACTCAGAATCTATTCTCACCCGCAGATGGCCGGCCCACCTGCGCCCCCGTTCAAGACATTATCCTTGGTAATTACGCGCTGACCTTTGTATCCCACCAAGGCCGTGCGGATCTAAAAGCGGCTGAAGAAGCTTATGCCGCCGATCCGGAGAATAACCCGCCTCCGCGAATTTATAACGGAGCCGAAGAAGTTATTTACCTCGTCGATTCGGCGATTGCAGCCGACCGGCTCGATCTCAACGTTCCGATCAAAGTTCGACTTAAGCGTCCGGTCTTCCGACCTGATGAAGAGGTCGATTTCCGGGACCCGGTGACCGGAAAGGAATACCGACGGGAGGTAACCAAGAACGAGGATGATGAGGATGTCGAAGAACTCGTGCCTCTCGAGCAAGAATTCGAAACGATCGTCGTGACCGCGACTCCAGGTCAGCTTGTGATGAACACGATCCTGCCGTTCCCGTTGAAGAACAGCGATGAAATGCTTAAGATCGAGCTGAACAAGAAGGCGCTATCGGAGCTTATCTTGATCTGCCATCGCCGAGCTGGCATGGGCGCAACGATCAAGCTGCTCGACGATATGAAGGATCTTGGCTTTAAGTGGGCAACCCGCTATGGCCTCTCGGTTGCAATTACCGACATGGATCCGCCTGAGCGACGCGAAGAAATGATCCGCGATGCTGACGAGCGATCAACCAAGGTGACCCAGCAGTTCCGTCGGGGCATGCTCACCTACAACGAAATGACCCAGACGCTGGTTAAGCTCTGGACCGACACGTACGACGAAATCGGTAAGGAAATCGTCAACGGTCTCCAGCAGTTCAATCCGCTCTCGATCACGACCGTATCAGGCGCTCGTGGCTCGGTGAAGCAGCTGGCTCAGCTCGCCGGAATGCGCGGCCTCATGTTCAACCAGTTCAACGAAGTTATCTATGAACTTCCGGTCAAAAGCTCCTTCCATAAGGGCCTGAACATGCTCGAATACTTCGTCACCACTCACGGTGCACGAAAGGGTCTTGCCGACACCGCACTCCGAACCGCTGACGCGGGCTACCTGACGCGACGCCTCTGCGACGTCGCGCAGGATGTGATCGTCAAAGCGGAAGACTGCGGCACCACGGACGGTATTCAAGCGCACAGAATCTTGGATGAAGGTGAAGCGATCGAGCACATCACCGACCGAATTGTTGGGCGAGTCGCGCTCTGTGTCATTACTGACCCAGATACCGACGAAGCACTCACTGAATTCCAGAGTCCGATCTCCCGCGAAGCGGCCAAACGTATCACGGAAATCGAAAATCGATTTGTTGCCGAATACAACGACGCCGAAACGGACGAAGCGAAGGAGAAGGTTGGGGAAGCCTATACCAAGCTTGGCTTCGAACTCGATGAGCACGGTTACCTCAGCGTGACGATCCGCTCTCCGCTCACTTGCGAACTGGTTCAGGGAATCTGCTCCAAGTGCTATGGCACCGACCTTTCCTCGGGAAGACTCGTCGAAGTGGGCGTCGCCGTCGGAATTATTGCCGCTCAGTCGATCGGTGAGCCTGGTACGCAGTTGACGATGCGAACGTTCCACACCGGTGGTGTTGCGGGCTCGGCCACGATCGCTCGTACGAACCAGTACAAGACGGGTAAGTTCATCCGCCAGTTCATGGAGGACTTTGCCACCGCTACCGAGACTGACCTTAAACAATTCGATCCGACTAAGCTGCTTGAAAATCAGGAAGCAGTGGTTAAGAGCTTCTTCCAGTCTAAGGACGGCCTGACCATCAACCAAGAGGAGCCGGTCGCCCCTGTGGACGACGCGAAGGCTAAGCGAAAGACCGAACGCCAGACCAAGGCGGCGGCCAAGGCGCTTGTCAAGGCCGATAATGACTCCAAGAAGCTATGGGAACGTTCTCGTAAGACGTTCTTCTACGCTTGGACAGGTGAGTCTTCTGGTATCGTCCGCGTCGAAGAAATCTTCGAGGCTCGTCGGCAACCTCGTGGTAAGGCGATCATCTGCCCCGTCACGGGAATTGTGCGAGACATCCGTGAATCGCAGTTTGGCCGCTGGGTGATCGTTGAAGCAACGGTTCCGACTCTTGCACCCATCAAAGAAGCCTATGTCGGCGACGTCCAAGAGACTTGGCCGAAAGCTGAGAACGGTGAGTATGAAGGCGGACTCAGTAAAGCGATCGGACAGAAGCTGACCACGGCAGTGGTTTCGCTCATTCGAAAGGCTGACGCTGAGAAGGTGACGATCTTCTACCCGATCTTGGTCCCACCGCTCGGCAAATTGCCGGTGAAGCAGGGAAGCAAGGTCATCAAGGGAGACCCCCTCACCGAAGGCCCCCGTGATCCGCACGAAGTGCTCGAACTTGCTGGTGCCAATGCGGTTTACGACTACTTTGTCGAAAATCTGCAAAGCGTTTATAAGAGCCAAGGCGTTGACATCAACGATAAGCATATCGAGGTTATCATTCGCCAAATGCTGCGAAAGCGCCAGGTCAAGGAGCCGGGGGACACCCCATTCCTTCCTGGCCAAATCGTCGACCGATTCACTTACCAAAAGGCGAACGATCGAGTGCGGGAGCTTCTGCAACAGGGCAAGAAGATCAAGTACGTTGACCCGATCACTGGTGAAAACGTGGAACGTGATCCCAAAGAATCGACAGCCACTTGGATCCTGCTCGGCATCACCGAGGCTTCGTTGGCAACAGATTCATTCCTGTCCGCAGCTTCCTTCCAGAAGACGACTCGCGTCTTGACTGAAGCGGCTGTGAGAGGAAAGAAGGACCAGCTCGTCGGCCTGAAGGAGAACGTCATCATTGGGCGACTGATCCCTGCTGGGACTGGCGTCAAGCAGTATCGAGATGTATCTCTGGATGTCCAGCGAGGACCGGCATGGGCCGAGCAGTCTCTCACCGCTCTCGTCGAGGCAGAAAACTTCGATGACGACGTGCTGGGCGCGCTGAACTTCCCGTCATTGGCCGATATGGCCGCTGAGGAAGACTTCGACGACGAAGAATAGGGTTCACCTTCGCGAGCTAGTTAAAAGCGGAACTCAACCTGAGTTCCGCTTTTTCATCCGGCTAAGGTACATCGGCCTCCTCACGGGAAATACGAAGGCCTGGATAACCCACCAATTATAGCTGGCCCTTACCAAAATCGAGCGGTCACAGTTGTTGATGCTAACTGCGATTTCCGAAACTTTCATTGCGCCAATCCCTATGTGAACCACCGAGGGATCGGCTTATTCGAAGACAATTCGGTGAAAGTAAAAGTAAGACGTGGTTACGTTCCATCCCAAGCTTTTTGGATTCCTGAGGAGGAAAACAGATGAATAAATTGGCTCGTTTCATCTTTACTTCACTGACCGGGGCGTACATTGTCCGTCGATCCTCTATGAGGTCCTAACAACTGCTTGGACGATACGTTACATGTCGGAAGCGGATGCCGCCCATAGTAGCGAGCCCGGATACGTGATCTACTGTAAACAATCTCAGGGTCTGAAGGCAGATATTCCTTACCTGCAAGAAATAGGAATTACTGGCATGAGTGGACCGACTCCCGATCTGAAAATCTATCCTTGGAATGACTGGTTAGCGACCATGGACAAGGTTGGAGCAAAGAACGGCTATGAAGAAAGACTTCAGCATGATCCAGCAAGATTGCACTTGTTAGCCAAGTAAATTGGGGCTCACATTGTCCGTGCCAGATAGATCAGCCAATCCGATGGTAATTTGATGAATGCAGGCGTATAATCGAACCTGTGAGCGCATCTCTGGTCATTCTGGCCCTTCTTTCTCAAGCACAAAATCCGTTTCTGCCTCCACGTGCAAGTCTGCACTACGCCCCAGATCGAACTTACGACCTCCAAAATCTCACGGTCGACGTCGACGTTGATTATCCCAACAAAACCTTAACTGGTCGCGCGGTTAACACGATAGAACCCCTTCTCGTCGGAACTACCAAACTCCATTTCATGGCAGGAACTGCCATTCAGATAAGCAAGGTTTCTATAGACGGTCGAGAAGTGAAGTACGACCGAAAAGAAAAAGATATTACAATCACCATTCCCCCAGTGAAGCAGCGAACTCCGATGAAGGTGAGTTTTGACTATAAGCTCGTGGATAGCAAGGCGTCTCCATTTGGCGGCATTGGAGGCTGGCACTGGATTGTTCCTCGGCCTAATGATCCATCGACTAGCGCGACACGCGTCGGCTTTTGGACTCAAGGTGAGAGCGAATCGACGAGTAATTGGTGTCCCACCTGGGATTACCCAAATGACTTGACCACGAGCGAAACACGCTGTACGGTTCCAGCTGATTGGGACGTGATCGGCAATGGCACCTTGCAGAGTAATAAACTCTCCTCAGATAAGCAGCGCCGGACGTTTACCTGGAAGATGGACTTACCCCATGCTACTTATCTGCTCAGCCTTTGCGGTGGCCCATTCGACATCAAGAAAGATAACTGGGAAGGGGTTGACATCTGGTATGTCGTTCCGAGGGGGCAAGGGAAGTATATCGACTACTCCTTTGGCCATACCAAGGACATGTTGAGCTTTTACTCAAAAATTCTTGGAGTCAAATACCCTTGGCCCAAGTATGCGCAAAATGCGATGTACGATTTTAGTGGCGGCATGGAAAATGTGTCGGCGACTACTCTCGGGCAAACCGCTCTTACCGACTCCAAAGAAGGCTACTATCTTATGGATAGCGTCAACTCTCATGAGCTAGGTCATCAATGGTTTGGCGACTTCGTGACGTGTAAAGATTGGGGAGACATCTTCTTAAATGAGAGTTTCGCGACTTACATGCAGGACATGTATTTCGATCATTCCCGCGGAAAGAACGGCTATGATTGGGAGATCGCCGATAACATTAGCAGTTATCTACGGGAAGCAGGGAGATATAAGCGGCCGCTTTCGACGAAAATGTATCCCAATGCGGATGCAATGTTCGATAGTCATACTTACCCAAAGGGTGGGACTATCCTGCATACACTGCGCAGATGGATGGGTGATGAGGGATTCTTCAAAGGCTTGCACAGTTACTTGGCCATGTGGCAGCACACACCAGTCGAAAGCGCTCAACTTCGCCGCGCAATGACGGAGGCAAGCGGGAAAAACTGCGAACCATTTTGGGCTCAATGGATCGACAAGCCCGGCCATCCGGTACTCGACTACACGTGGACGATGGCGGATGACGGAAACGCCAAGTTAACGGTTAAGCAGGTACAAGACACCTCTGACGGCACCCCCGTCTATAGCGATGTTACAACAAAGGTCGGGTGGATTTCTCAGGGCCGTTATCAATCAATGCCAGTAACCCTCGACTCCGTCGAACAGACCTTTGTCATTCCCGTCAACGGAGTGAAACCAGACGCGGTTATATTTGATCCTGACCACGATTTCTTGCGAGAGATCCCTGCCCTACATTGGGAGCAGTCGGAGCTTTTGCCGATCATGGAATTTGCGCCTTGCGCACCAGATCGCTATGAGGCTCTGAGGCAGCTATGCAAGGTCGACGGAATTTCCGACGATCTCCTCTTGAAAGCCGCTTCCATCGTCGAGCGGGATAACTCCCAATTTCCGGCGTTTCGTACGCTGTTCCCGCTCTCCATTCTGGAAAGACCAGCTCTGAGACCGTTCTTTATCGGCCAGCTAAAGAGCGTGGACACCCTACGACAGGCTGATGCCGCGAGTGCACTCGGACGTCTCCCTGAGGACAAGACCGCGACCGAAGCTCTGCGAGCTCTGGTGAATGACAAGTCACCCTCGCAAGCGGTGATCAACGCCATCAACGCATTGGCTCGATGGAACAAGGCAGCCAATCAAGATGTGATCAAGAAGGCTCAAACTTTGACGTCGAAGAACGATCGAATCAAGCGGGCGGCTGATAGGCTGCTCCAAGACTGAGGTTTGCCGGCTGCAGGAGGCGAGAGAATCCCTGACTCCTGCAGCCAAAGGGCAGCAAAATAAGCGCTGGTCAACAATACGCTGCCAAGCAGAATCAGAATGGCCAATCGGAGCACCGCCAGGCCGTGACGGCGAGCAAAAGCATCTTGGCGAAGCATTCGTTCCCGCACCCGATTCGGCACCAGCCTCATGAAGTGGTGGCGGAATCGTTTAAGCCACGACAGCCTCATCAACTGCAGCATCAGATACCACAGCCTTCTGGAGAGCCATGTTGCGAGGAAAGACATTCTGAAGTGTCGATGGTTCTTAATCGGGAAGAGCGTTCCTTTAGGGGAACGTCATCATACTATTCGATATGATGACGGCACTTCTTTGGTTGACAGCGGCTGCACTCAGTCGACAGTGGGGAACAATCGGCACGTTTACCACGGTTGCCGACAAGCGCATCAATGAATCGTCGGGAGTCGGAGCCAGCGTTCTGCGACCAGGACACCTTTTCACCCACAATGATAGCGGGGACTCAGCTCGGTTTTTCGAATTTGACTCTCAAGGCAAAGTCGAGGCGGAGTACCGGGTTTCAAATGCTCAAGCCTTCGACTGGGAGGACATGGAAATCTGTGAAATTGGGGCGAAATCGTACGTGTATCTCGCCGACATTGGCGACAATGGAGGTATCCGAAAGCAAGTCGTGGTTTACCGAGTTCCCGAGCCTCTTGCCGGGTCGAGGACGATTTCCGCTGACCTGACGATTCGCTTGACTTATCCGGACAAGCCACATAACGCAGAGGCTCTTGTCGTCGAGCCGGGAACGGGCAATTTGACGATCATCACCAAGACCAGTAAAGGCCCGAGCCAGATCTTTTGGCTCGCCGCTCCGCGTAAGAGCGGGACTTTCAGATTGAAGCAAATCGGGACCTTGCAGATAGACTCCTTCATCGACCAAGGCAAGTTGATCACGTCCGCTTCGGCAGCCCCGGATGGAAAGCACGTTGCCGTCCGCACATACTTCGGCACGCAGGAATTCGCCGTGAACAAATCGTTCAACGACTGGTTCAGGTCAAAACCGCTCTCCGTACCGACGAGCTTCCAGGGGCAAGCCGAGGCCATCTGCTATTCGCGAGATGGAAGAAGCCTGATTTCGACCGCGGAAGGATCTCCTTGCTCAGTTTTCATGGGAAAATTGCGGGGCGAGAAATAGCCACAAATTTTTGAGGCTCCTGATAAAAACACCTAAAGACGAAGCAAAACCCGTCCGAGAATCAAACATTGTGCGCCAAGGTGCGCAATTGACAAGTTCTTGACAAATTATTGTGCGGGTCGGTTATACTCGCACTTCGCAGCCAGGCAAGAGGAGGTTCCAAATGCGTAACTGCTCACTACGAGTGAGTATCGGTCTGCTTTTTTTACTGCTCGTCCTTCCGGCGTTTGCAGCTAAGAAAAAGCAAGACGACACTAAAAAACAGGAAGAGATTCGGATCGAAAAGAAAACGATTGAGCCGAGTGTCTCCTATGAGTTCAGCCGTTCGGTTGGACGAGGTCGCTTAGTCAAGGCCCATGATGGGAAACCTGGACAAGTCAAGCGAACCTATCGAATTATTTATCGTGACGGCAAGCCCGTCGGTAAGGAGCTGATCAAGGAAGAACGCACCGAGCCAACCGACACACTGTTCCTGATGGGTAAGTCTGGCTTCCAAACCAGTCGACACTCGTTTGGTCGATCGAAGGTGCTCACAATGGTCGCAACCGCATATACCAACAGCCCTTATGAAAATGGCGGAAGTGGCCGAACTGCAATGGGATACCGTGCAGATTATGGGCATGTCGCAGTCGATCCAAGAGTGATTCCTCTCGGGACCCGCGTTTACGTTGAAGGCTACGGATTCGCCATTGCGAGCGACACCGGTGGAGCCATCAAAGGCAATCGCATCGATCTCTGCGTCGGCTCCTCGAATTCGGCGGCCATGCAGTGGGGAAGGCGAAAGGTTAAAGTTCACGTCCTATCCGGCCGAGACTAACTCAACCCAAAGAGCTCGTGGCGTTTCTCAAACGCCACGGGCTTTCTCCATCTAAGGGCCTCGGCCAGCACTTCCTCTCTTCTTCTAAGGTCGTTTCTCGAATCGCAGATCGATTTGAAGGTTTTGCGGGCCTCCTGGAAATCGGGCCCGGCCCGGGGGTTCTGTCTCAGGGCCTCTCTGAGCGAGTTGAGGACTTCGTCGCAATTGAGCTCGACGTTCGCATGAGAGCAATGCTCGCTGAATCAGCGCCGCGCGTTCGACTCGTCGTCGGAGACGCTCTTCAGGTTGATTTCGATCAAATTCTCGAGAGTTTGCCGGAGCCTCGCGGAGTGGTGTCCAACCTTCCTTACTACATCACCGGTCCTCTTTTGCAGAAGATAGCGGAGGCGAGAGAATCGTGGTCTAAGGCTGTTCTCATGATGCAAAAGGAGGTCGGCGTTCGGATTTTAGCCGCACCGGGATCAAGAGAACGAGGTTCGCTCTCAGTCTATTTGCAAGCCCTGTTTGAGGTTAACAAGGTCTGTGACGTGCCCGCAGGAGCGTTCTTGCCCCCTCCCAAAGTCGACAGCGTTGTCCTTGAATTGGTGCCTCGTGCCGTGAGCTATTCGGAAGAATTTTTTGCGTTCGTGCGCGGCGGATTTAAGCAGCCACGAAAGACCTTGGCGAACAACTTGGCCGCCATGGGTTACAAACGCTCGCTGGTCGTCGAAGCGAAGCTAGATGAGCTTATTCGACCTCAATCGCTGTCTCTGTCGGAGTGGGAAGAAATATTTAGAGGCTCTCAGAACAGCTAGGAATGCCTCGTGGCATCCGCTTTGAAGAGGGAAGGGGACAAGGCCTGTATGGCGGCAACCGTCTCCTCGATGCTTCCAGAATTGTCGATCACGGCCCAACCAGAATCACTGATAGGTTCGTTCTGGTAGAGTCGGTTCAACTTCGTAATCGTCTTGATCAGGATTTCCGGCTCGAACCACTTGCCCCCACGACTTGCATTTCGATGAAGGTTGAGATCAAGGGAGCAAACGATTGCCAGCTTCACGACAGCCCTTCCCGCAAAGCGCTGTTGGACGAGTTGATCGAGCGTTGGTGGCCCTTGACAATGGTCGATTGCCACCGCAAACCCAGCATCTTGGTATCGAATCGCCAGATCAGCAGCCGCTTCCTCGGCCAGGGTGAATTGGCGCGTGGTTTCCTCTGACCACTGGATCGGATGGGCGATGCCCTTTACAACCCATTCCCGTAGATCGTCAACGGGAATGTGCAGTCCCCGCTCAAAGTTTTGAAGCAGCGCACGGCTGATGGTAGTCTTACCGGCGGCGGGTGGGCCAGAGACAACAAAGATTGGCGACTGCATAACTCTGAAAATGGATTATCGCAGGTTCGCAGAAACTTTGGGTCACCTGTCCACCGTTGAAAGGAAAGGCTACTTTGCCTCGCTTCGTTATGTCTGCTAATAAGTTTCTCCCGATTGTCACGCTACTGGCTGTCAGCTCAAGTTTCGTCGTTGCTCAGGATCTGCCCAAGATGAACGGCATATCGTTCGAGCGGTTCTACCAGTATCCGCTCATCAACGGACGGTCACCCTCCAACCCTCAAATGTCTCCAGACGGATCCAAGATTGTGTTTGGCTGGAACAAGACTGGTGATCGGAAGCTGGATATCTGGGAGATGGACTTTCCCAACGGAACTCCACGGATGATCCTGAAGAGCGACTCGATTGCCGATTTGCCGCGACAGGACGACACAAGAGACGAATTGGCGAAGAAGGAGCAGCTTCTATACGATCCCGGTGCCGGCGGTTACAAGTGGTCTCCAGATGGGAAGGAGATCTCGTTCAGTTACAAAGGACGAGTATGGATCATGAAGCCGGACGGCTCTGACCTGGAAGCGCTCTACGACTCAAACGAGGGCATCGGAAGCATCGATTACAGCCCCGATGGCCGGTACCTGAGCTACAAGAGAGGTGCCAACCTCTACCGAATGGAACGGAGCACTAGGCGTGTCAAGCAGTTGACCTTCCTCAGTAAACCGAACACCGACATCGACGGCTATGAATGGTCCCCAGATTCGAAGAACATCGTCGTAAGCTGGTCCGACTCGAGCAAGACCGGAAAGCACGTGATGATGGACTTCAGCAAGGATCGCGCCACCGTTATCAACATTCAGCGCGAGTGGAATGGCGATCAAGACATTAATCAGCAAGTAGGAATTATTCCCGCAGATGGCGGCCTGATCAAATTTGTCGAGGGAATGCCCACCTACCGATGGATGAAAAGTCTGACGTGGTCTCCAGACAGCAAGTCCTTGGCGATCGGATGGATCAAGGACGACTTCAAGGAATACACGATTACCGTCGTAAACGCAGATGGGCTGAAGAAGACCGAGGCCTATCACGAGGTTGCTCCAAAGAACTATATTCCAGACTGGCGGCCGCTCGTCTGGACACGAGACTCCAAACACATCGTCTTCGGCACTGATATTATCGATAAAAAGTTTGCCTTCCGTTCGGTCATGCAGATCGATCCAGATGGTTCGAATCTTAAGCCTCTCTTCGCGAAAAATTTTGATGTCGCCAGCCTCATGCGCCCGAAAGACAGCGATCGGCTCGTGATGACTACGCTCAGCCACTCGCCTCTTTCCGCAGAAATCATGATCCTCGAGCCGGATGGCAGCACAACCGAGCACGTCGTCATGCCAAACGGATTCTCTGTAGGAAAGGATTTCGACGAGACAAATAGCCCCCTCGTCAGCGACGATGGCAAGCAGATGGCGACGATGGCGAGCAACCGGATGATCAATCCCGAACTCTACGCAGTCGAGCCGGTCACTAAGCGTCTAACCACCAGCCAGCTCCCGGAGTTTGACAAGATCAAGTGGGCGAACTTCAAGGAAGTCACGTTCCAAGCGCCGGATGGAGCAACCATTCATGGGATTCTGATCACAAAGCCGGGCCTCGACATGAAGAAGAAGCACCCGGCCTTCGTCTCGAACATCTACGCAAACAGCGGCAAAGATGCCTGGGGTGGCTTCATGGAAAATTATGCGGCCATGCAACTTGATATGGTGGTGCTGGTGGTGGACTTTCGCGCGAGCTGGGGATATGGCGGGGAATTTAATAGCGGCTACTACCAGAAAATGGGTCTGATCGACGTCGATGAGGCGGTCGCCGCCCATAAATTCCTTGCCGACTTGCCTTACGTTCGCAGCGACCGCATCGGCATCTGGGGATGGAGCTATGGTGGCTATTTGACTCTTATGACCCTCCTCACCAAGCCCGGCGTCTACGATACAGGCGTCGCAGTGGCCGCAGTCAGTGACTGGAAGAGCTACAACGAGTGGTATACGCGGCGGCGACTTGGCCTCGTCAAAGATGACAAGGACAAGCTGTTCGAGAAAACCTCGCCGATCACATACGCCGCGGGATTAAAGGACAACCTTCTGATGATTCACGGCATGCTAGACGATAACGTGCTTTTCCAGGATGACGCCAGAATGGTGCAGCGCTTTATCGACAATGATAAATTCGTGGACGTCATGTACTATCCGCGGGACGATCACAGCATTGGCAAGGATACGAGTCGGCCGCACGTGTTCACCACGATCATGCGCTACCTTTGGGATAAGTTGAGCAGACCGTAGCTATCGCTAACGCGCTAGCCGGCGACTACAAACTGCCGACTACCGACTGGCAACTGTGGACTGCGGAGCTCACTTTGCCTCAGTTTGGCGGGTAGTTTCTGGGATAATTTGCCTGCCCGCCTGGGTTCTGGCCCTGATTTGAGCCGTGCCAAGCTCGCCACTGGTTTACTTCACGCTCGATCGGCCATTCAGAGAAGGCGAAAGCGACCATGATGATCATGACTAGTCCCCATTTCTGGTCCACCCTAGACCCCTAGGATCGCCTCCTGTTGTTCTTCTGTTTGCATAAGCAATCCCTGCTTGAATTTCGCGGGGGTCAGTCCCCCCAGTCCAAGATGAGGCCGCT
>JAEVZK010000111.1 GCA_023392285.1 Armatimonadota bacterium
CCTCGGGAGGGTCGGCGGTGATGCCGCCGGGGAGGGTCTCCGACCTTGTAAGCTAAAGCGAATTCACCAAATCGCATTGCCCCATCGCCGAACGCCGAACGCCCCTGGCTGCGGCCGGAGCCGCAGCCAGAGCGGGAGCTACTTCACCTGCTTCATCAAGACCTCGATGGCCTTGTCGAGCTGGGGATCGACGCCGGAGAAATACTGCTCCGGAGTGATGTCGACCTTATAGTCGGGCTGGGTGCCGTTGTCCTCAAGAGGAGTGCCGTCGAGGCGATAGACTCCCGTGCCCGGCATACGGGCATTCGTGCCGTCCACCAGTTGGAAGCCGCCCGTGTAGATGACGTATCCCGGCGTCGGCATGCCGACGAGGGTGGCCAGCTTGCGCGCCTTCATGCTTGTCGGGAACATCTCCGCGTTGGAGAAGCTGGTCTCCGCCATCATCACGACCATGGGGACGTTCAGCGCCTGACCAGGCCCAAGCTGGGGATCGGCGTCTCGGGGGACGTAGATCGCGTTCGGCTGTCGCTCCAAGACGTCGATAATGCGGTCGCTTGTGTTGCCGCCGCCATTGTTTCGCACGTCGATGATGAGGCCAGCCTTGCCCTGTCCGTACTGGAAAACCTGCTGGTTAAAGCGGTTCAGCTCGGCCTCACCCATGCCCGCGATGTGCACGTAGGTGAGCTTGCCTCCCGACTTCTCCTCGACATATTTGCGGCGCGCCTCCAAGCGGTTGTTGAACATGATGCCGCTCAGCTCGCCGCCGCTCATCGCACGGTACTTGACTTCGCGAGTCTTGCCGTCCGGGCTCTTAACGGTCATGTTAAGGTCACGGCCGATCTGCTGGTTAAGGACGTCTCGGTAGAGGGCCTGATCCATGCGGACGTCGGTGCCATTGATCTTGGTGACAATGTCGCCTGGGTTGATCTTGGTCTTGGCGAAGCTGCCGGGAGTGCGGTCGGGCACTTCCTTGACCTTGATGCCCGGGCCGTCATAGCTGTAGTCCACGAGGAAGCCAAGGCTCGCGCTGGACTCGCCTCGCGGATTGCCGGCGGCGGGAGAGACCTCGGAGTGGGAGGATTCGAGCTCGCCGACGAGCATATTCAGGACAGTCGCCATCTCGTTCCGGTGGCCGACGCTGGGCAGGAACTTCTGGTAGCGCGTACGCAGCGCTTCCCAGTCGCGGCGATGCATGTACGGATCATAGAACGAGCGGTTGTAGGATCGCCAGAACTCGTTGTAGGCGGCTGCATGCTCCTTGCGGAGGTCATGCTTCCAGTCTGCTCGGAAGGTCGTAATGTTGGTTGGCGTCTGGTTGTTGCGCAGTTCAAGCTGGGCAAGGGTGCCAGACTTGACGAAGTACAGCGCCTTTCCGTCTGCGCGGAACTCGAAACCGCCGATGCCGCCGCCGTTGGTGAGGGCTCGTGCGCCTTGCCCGTCGTATCCGGCGCGCCAGATATCGCCGCCGCTGATGAACAGGATGTCGCCAGTCTCGGGGTCCATCTGATAGTCGCCATCGGGCGATTGGGAGATGAAGCGCCGCGCCCGGTTCGCGATGTCCGTGTAGTCGATCGTGACCGTCACCGGAGTCGTGGGCTTCGTGTACTTCAGCTCCAACTCGCTAGTGGGCATGTCCTCCGGCACGAGAGGCAGGAGGTAGATGCCAGCGCCGGCCCTGGATCGTCCACCGCCCGAGTCGCGATTGCTGATGAACATGAGGTACTTGCCGTCGCTCGACCACCGAGGCACACGGTTGGAGGCGTTGATCGACGTGACGTTCTTCGACTCGCCGGTCTTCGTGTCGAGGATGAAAATGTTGCTGCCCTGATCCCAGTAGTAGTAGCCGCTGCCGGTGAGGGTGTCCGAATAGGCCACATAGCGCATGTCCGGCGACCACGAATAGTCGGCATAGTAGTTGCCCTTCACCTTCATCACGAGTGTCGGCTTGCCGCCCTCGACGGGAACCGTGTACAGTCCCCCTTCTGGGCCGGTCATCCAGTAGCTGAGGAGCTTCTTGTCGGGCGTGAGGCGCGTCTCGAGCACGTCGTTGTCACCCGTAGTGACCGGCGTAACCTTTCGCGTCTCCAGTTCCATGCGGTAGAGCCGTTCCCCGCCGTCTCGATCACTCACGTAGAACACGGCTTTGCCGTCCGGTGTGTAGGTCGGCAGTTGATCGACGCCTTCCCAGGTTGTGAGTTGAGTCGCGTCGTCCTTGTTAGGCCCCTTCCCTTTCTTGGTCGGCACCGACCACAGGTCGTTCTTCAGGCTGAAGACGAATGTTGAGCCGTCGGGGCTAAGGGTAATGCCATCCGCTCCATCGGTCAGGACGAGCCGCTCCTGCTGAGTCGTCTTGTCGTCGATAGTGGCGTAGACCGAGATCTTCTTCGGCTCCTGCCCCAGTTCCATGACGTAGATGTCGCCGTCGCGCTCGAACGCGGCGACATTCGCATTGGTCGCCACGGTGAGGAATCGCGGGCCTTCCTCGACGAAGTTGGTCAGCCGCCGCTGCTTGCCAGGGCCGTCGATCGCGTACACGTTGGGCGTGCGCTCCGCGCTGTCCACGAACTTGGTGACCTTCTCACCAATCTTGTGACTGCTGGGGGTGACCTCGCCCACCGTCACGGTGAGGACGGGAAAGCCCTTAGGCGTGGGATTCGGCCAGAGGTGCTGAAAGCCGGTGTCGCCAAGCTCCGTCTTCGCCCCGGTCGCGATGTTATAAGCCCAAAGCTGAGCGGCGCCCGATCCATGGTAGCGGGGTCGGAACCAGGGGAAGGAGCTCTGGCGGTCGTAGAAGATTGTCTTCCCGTCGGGCGAGTAGCGCGGATAGCCAAGTGGCATCATATCGAGGAAAAGCTGCTTGATTGCGCCGCTCGCCACGTCGATCTCGTAGACACCATTCGACGGGTTATCCACGGCACCGACGGTGAGAATCTTCTTCCCGTCCGGCGACCAATCGTACGGAACGTCCGAACCCGAGAAGTAGGTGAGCCTGCGCGTTTCTCCGCCGTCTGCGGGAGCGATGTAGATCTCGTAGTTTCCATCGCGGTTGGTGGCGAAGGCGATGTACTGCCCGTCCGGCGACCATACCGGCCGGTCATCGAGCTCGATGTGGTTGGTGATCGGAATTGCTCGGCCGCCATCTGCGGAACTGACCCATATGTCGCCTTGGTAGCTGAAGGCGAGCCGCTTTCCGTCCGGGCTAAGGGCGAGTGTTCTCGCGCCGATGAGAGGGTTTTTTTCGGGAGTACCAAGCTGGCCAGCGTAGCAAACCACTGCAAGCGCAGCAATTTGCGAGCCGATGACAGCTCGTGATAAGAACTTATGCATGAAACAGTCCTAGAATACGACTTTTCCCCCGCCGCTTGCTTCCTGGGCGCATGAAGAATTGATGAGGAGGAATTCCACCGATCAATCTCATCTTTCGTTCGTCCCCCACTTTGTGGACTATCGCATTTGGGCTCTGCTATCAGCTTTCTTCGCAGCGCTGACCGCTGTTCTCGCCAAGAAAGGCGTCGAGGGCGTTCCTTCAAACCTAGCGCTTGCCGTCAGAGTGTGCGTCGTGCTCCTCTTCTCGGTCGCCATCGTGGTGGCCACGCGAGAGCTGCGGCTCGGTGAGTTAACAACAAAGAATTGGACGTTCCTCACCCTTTCCGGGCTTGGAACCGGGCTATCCTGGCTGTGCTACTTCCGTGCTCTGCAACTCGGACCCGTCAGCCGAGTCGCGCCCATCGATAAGCTCAGCTTTGTGCTTGCGATGGCGCTCGGCTTCGTCTTTCTGCGGGAGAAGGTCACGTGGAACGTAAGCCTGGGCGCCGGAATCATCGTGGTCGGTGTTCTGCTGACGCTCAAGTAGGAACAGGAACAGGTCCGTCTCGACGGTGTGCTCGAGTTCCTTCGCTCGCAGCATTCCACGCATGTCTCCTCGATGGTAGGTGCCGTGATTGACCGCATGCGCCAAGATGGCATCGCGCTCCATTTCGAAGTCCCGCCCAGCCGAGTTCCGATACCGCACCATTCTATTCGGTTCCTGTAGCTCGATTTCCCAAGCGGAGAAGATATGCTCGATCTCCTCACGCGTTGCGGCTGGTGCCGGAATTTGACTGGGTGAATGGCCGTTTACCCTTTCGATCCAGATGCGGTGAGCTCCCAAGACATGCTCCAGCACCCTTCGCTCTTGCACCAATTCATCGTGAGCTTCCAAGAAGGAGAGCCACCGCAGGTTGGCCCAACGGTCGTAGCGAAGCATGAGTTCGAGGGAAAGCACAGTGCATTATGCGCTGGCGCGGGTACAAAGGGTTGATGGTTCTAGTGTGCGGCGCAAAGGGGATGCTTGGCTCGGATCTCATGCGGGCGCTTGCTGAGTCCGGCACCGAATCTCAAGGCCTCGACCGCGAAGAACTCGACATCACCGATCCCGAGGCGATCGCGCGCCTGGCTGCCGGAGAGTTTGGCCGCCCCGACTGGATCATCAACTGCGCGGCCTATACCGCAGTCGATAAGGCTGAAACGGAACGCCAGTCCGCATTCGAGCTCAATGCAATCGCGCCAGGATACTTGGCGAACGCGGCTTCTGCCCTTGGTGCGAAGCTCATCCACATCAGCACCGACTTCGTCTTCGATGGAGCAGCTTCGGAGCCATACCGAGAGGATGCGCCAACTCATCCCTTGGGAATTTATGGAGAATCCAAGCGCGACGGAGAAGAAGCCGTGCTCTCCGCCAATCCACACGCAATCATCGTGCGCACTTCCTGGCTCTATGGCGCGTATGGGAATAGCTTTCCGCGAACCATGATTCGGGCCTTGCAGGCAGGACGGAAACTTAGGGTGGTTGCGGATCAAACGGGTTGCCCAACGTACACGGGAGAGCTTGCGCATTTCATCCTGCATCTCATGACGACGAACGCTCACCCGGGCATCTATCACGGGGTGGGACCCGAGGCCATGACTTGGCACGAGTTCGCCCTTCGGGCAATCCAAGCGTTCCAGCGGTCTAAGAACTTGCCGATCGGAGCCGAGATTGAGCCAATCGCCACCGCCGATTGGCCAACCCCCGCCCAGCGGCCAAAGTACAGCGTGCTTGCGAACACGAAAGCCCAATTCCCAATACAGCCGGTTGATCAATCCCTCGAAGACTTCGTGTCGAAAGCGGACCTCTCGCTCTAATATTGCGGATCCGGTCCGAATGGGAGGGGTGAACCGTCTTGAGGGATATACACTATAACTGTCCCCAGTTCGGGCAACCTGAATGGGGCATGAACCGAATCACACATGCCAACCCTGATCGAAGAGCCATGGACCGTGCCGCCGCGACAGCCAGAGATGGAGAAACGACTTCAAGAACAGCTTGGGGTGACTTCTTTGGTGGCGGCGCTCCTGGTCGGCAGAGGATGGCTGGATCCGGAAGCGGCGCACAAGTTCCTCAACCCGTGCTTGGACGATTTGGGTGATCCCTCGCTCCTGCCAGACTACGAAATCGCCAAGAATGAGATCCTCGGCGCGAAAGAACGTGGCGAACTCATCTACATCCACGGTGACTACGACGTCGACGGCGTGACAAGCGCATCCATTCTGCACCGATTTCTGCAGGTCATCGGGTGCAAAGTCGAAACCCACGTGCCACACCGCATGAAAGAAGGCTACGGCATCCACACCTCAGCGGTCGAGGCCGCTCGCGAGGCTGGAGCGAAGCTCTTCCTTACCTGCGACTGCGGAAGTAGCGCGATTGAGCAAATCAAAGCGGCGCGCGAATACGGCATGCGCGTAGTGGTGACTGACCACCACACGATTGGCCACGAGAAACCCGAAGCTCATGCGTTCATCAACCCGCATCGAGAGGATTCACAGTACAAGTGGGCGGAGCTGAGTGGAGCCGGAGTCGTTTTTGGGCTATGCGAAGGGCTCACCCGGTCTCTTATAAACCTCTCCGAG
>JAEVZK010000146.1 GCA_023392285.1 Armatimonadota bacterium
CTCCATTCTCCATTCTCCATTCTCCATTCACCATTCTCGTATGTCGCAAGGTTCTCCACAACAAGTGAAGAAGATCGGTGCACAGCCGGTGGATAAGCCTTGCTCATCCCTCCGATAATTGCATTTAATGAGCAACTTCCGGTGAGACGATGGATCGCCGTATGCGTCGGGCAAACTCAACTTGGACCTACTGCTCAGAACTTGCACTAGGTACTGATATGGCCGTGGTATAATAGATACGTGACGGCTGTCTAGTGAAGCTATGCCAGAGCTGGATTTCAAGGGGAAAGAGTTTGTCCGGAACCATCATTTGACCGTTCCGTATCGCCCGCTCGTGCCTGACGTGTCCAAGTCCGTCGGCGAGCCAGACCTGAGCGGCAATCTCATCATCCACGGGGACAACCTCGAGGCGCTGAAGGCGCTGTTGCCACGCTACGCGGGCAAGGTCGACTGCATCTTCATTGATCCGCCCTACAACACCGGCAACGAGGGCTGGAGCTACAACGACAACGTCAACAGCCCCCTCATGCGCGAGTGGCTGAAGGCGAACCCGATCAACGCGGAAGACATGCTCCGTCACGACAAGTGGTGCTGCATGATGTGGCCCCGGCTCAAGCTGCTATGGGAATTGCTCGCAGAATCAGGGCTTTTTTGGATGACCCTAGATGATAACGAGATCCATCGAGCAAAGTCGATGCTGGAAGAAATTGGAGGGCAGGATCAGGAGCACTTCGTTTGTCAAGCGGTTTGGCAAAGGAGAACTTCTCCTGACGCGCGCAAGAATCTAGCCGCCGCGCACGATTACGTGTTGTGCTTCCGCAAGAACCGGAAACAAGCGGGAATTGCCACGGTTGAGATGGGGTCAGACCGCCAGGACGACTATGACAATCCTGATAGTGACCCGCGGGGTCCGTGGGCTTCTACGGACCTGCAGGCTCAAGCTGGCCATGCAACCGAGGATCAGTTCTACCCAATCACCGGGCCAACGGGAGTCGTCTTCAAACCCGCACCGGGCCGATGCTGGGGAGTGTCGTTAGCTACATTCGAGGCAATGCGCTCAGACAATCGAATCTGGTTCGGCAAAAAAGGTAATGCCAAGCCGCGAATGAAACTTTTCCAATCCGAGCGCGAAGGCGTGACAGAGTGGACGTGGTGGACGCACGAAGAATACGGTAGCACCCAGGAAGCGAAGAAGGAGCTACTCGCAATCATGGGCACAGAGTGGGACGAGACGCCAAAGCCCACAAAGCTCCTCAAACGGATACTGCAATTCTCCAAGTCGGATGCAATCGTTCTAGACTCTTTCGCTGGCTCTGCGACCGCTGCTCACGCAGTCTTATCGCTCAATGAGAGCCACGGAGGCAACCGCCGGTTCATCCTGGTGGAAATGGAGAATTACGCCCACGGAGTAACCGCAGAGCGCGTCCGCCGCGTGATCAACGGCTACCCCTTCGAGGGCACCCAGCGCGAGACCCTGAAAGAGGAGCCCCTCACGTGGACCAAGCTGAAGAACGCCGCCGAGTTGGTCCAAGAGGTCGAAGACCTGAAGAAAGCCCGCAAGGACGACTTCACCGCGATCAAGACTGAAGTCAAGGACGGCAAGCTCCGTGTGATCGGCGAGCGCAAGGTCACCGACAAAGCTCCGGGCCTTGGCGGCACCTTCACCTACTGCACGCTCGGTGATCCTGTGGACACCGACCTGATCCTCTCCGGCGCAACCCTGCCAAGCCGAGAAGCAATGGCCGAGTGGCTTGTCTACACCGCGTTCGGCAAGACCGATCTGGCTCCCCTCCCGCTCCGGGAGGGGTTGGGGGAGGGCCTTCGGGACCTTTACGTCGGCAAGATCGACGGCACCCACGTGTGGCTCATCTATCGACCGGACAAGGAGTACCTGCAAACTCCCGCCGCCGCCCTCACGCGAGAATTGGCCCGGCGAATCGACGCCACCGACCGTCATTCCAATCATCTCGTGTTCAGCGCGGCAAAGTACGTGAGCCACCGTTCGCTCAAGCAGGACACCAAGGACAGGGTGCAGCACGCGCTCATTCCGTTCAGCCTATTCAGCCTGGAGCGGGACTGACGTGCCGATCGTCGCCATCCGCGAAGTCGAGTTCCAACAGCGTGCGCTGGAGCGCTTCGACCTATTCTTGCAGGCGCTTGAGGAGCCGCGAGCAAAGTACGAGAAGGGCCTCAAAGTCAAGCTGGAACACCCGGATGTCGACCTCCAGCTGAAGGACTTCGCAGCAGAAGCGTGGGAATACCTTCGCATCAATCGTTTGGTGGGCCGCCCGGACAAGCCCTACAGCCTCCGGGAAACCGGCGACCGGCAGCCGGTCCCGAACTGCACCTTCAAGCTGCCAACGGGTGGCGGAAAGACTTATCTCGCCGCCGCCGCCGTCGCGCGGCTAATGACGCAATACGTGCGCGGGGACGAAATCAAGTTCGTCCTCTGGGTCGTCCCCAGCGAAGCGATCTACGCCCAAACGAAAGCCAACCTCTCCGATCGCGAGCACCCATACCGCCAGCTCCTCGACCGAGTGTCCGGCGGGCGAGTGCGCATTCTGGAAAAGGATTCTCCGCTCGACGCCCGCGACTTGGTGGGCCAACTCAGCGTGATGCTGCTCATGCTGCCATCAGCGAACCGGGAAACAAAGGAGGCCTTGCGCATTTTCCGGGACCGGGGGAACGTGAACGGCTTCTTGCCGGATGACGACGACCGCCCCGCCCACGAGAAGCTCTGGAAGCAGGTGCCCAACCTAGATTACGTGCAGCAAGGCGTCTTCGGCGACCCAAGCGTCGGCCTGATCCGCTCAAGTCTGGGGAACGCCTTACGTCTCTTGCGCCCTGTAATTGTGATGGACGAGGGTCAAAAAGCCTTTAGTCCACTCGCCTATCAGACGCTCTACGGTTTCAACCCGCGGTTCTTACTTGAACTAAGTGCGACGCCCAAAGACGCGACAGAGCGCTGGAGCAACTGGCTGACCGACATCCGCGGCACCGACCTGGAAAAGGAGCAAATGATCAAGATGCCCCTGATCCTTCACGCCGAAGAATCCACGGACTGGCGTGACTGCCTGCGCAAAGCGTTGGAGCGCACCAAGGAACTACAAGCGGCCGCTGACCGCCTGCGAGACGACACGAATCGCTACATCCGCCCCATTCTCCTGGTGCAGGTGGAGCGCACCGGCAAGAGCCACGAAGATGGAAAGGAGGTGCACGCCGAGCAAGCGCGGGCGCACCTCATCAGCCTTGGGCTGGAGCCGGAAGCCGTTCGACTAAAGACGGCGGAGGTCAACGAGATTCAGGGCCTGGACCTTCTGGCGACTGACTGTCCAGTTCGTGCGATCATCACAAAGTCGGCTCTTCAAGAGGGGTGGGACTGTCCCTTCGCCTATGTCCTTTGCAGCCTGATCCCCGTCACAAGCATCAGCGCAATGACGCAGATGGTCGGCCGCATTCTTCGCCAACCCCACGCAAGCGACACCGGCATGGAGTTGTTGGACCAGTGCTACGTCTTCACGAACTTCGCACAAACGGCGCGTGTCTTCGAAGCGATCAAGAAGGGTTTAGAGGGCGAAGGGATGGGTGACTTGGCAGGCAAAATAAAACTGAGCAGCGGCGAGAGGGAAGGGCCGCAGGTGCTAGAGAGAAAGCGCCGGGACGCCTTTGCGAACCTCGACTACTACTTGCCGAAGGTCACCATCGCGGATCGCAACGGTCTGCGTGAAATCGACTGGGAGTCCGACATTCTCGGCGAAATTGATTGGTCGGCAATCGACGTTTCAGAGCAGGCAAAGGGCTTGGCGAAGACCTTGGACACGGCTTGGGGCTCTACCGTGGCCATTGGTCTCGACATTCTCAAGGGGCAGCGTGGCACGACAGTCGAATCCAGCCCGCTTGCCCCGGACAAATTCAACCTGACCTACGCAGTCCGGGTACTCGGAAAGGATGTCCCGAACCCGTTCATCGGAGCCCGAATAATCAAAGGCTTCTTGGATGTCCTACGGAGTGAAGGATGGACTGAGGAAGAACTCGGGCTCCAGCAGCGTTATGTAACCGAGCGCATCGTTGCGCATACCAAGTCGCAGATCGAGGCCGCTTGCCGAAAGGTCTTTGTGGAAGCTCTCGCCAGCCACAAAATTCGGTTCAATTTGCGCGCCCCCGCGGGGGTCTGGCAAGTTCCCGAAGAAGATCCGATTACCGTGTCCGGCCTGTTGGGGCGGGACGACGGCAACAATTGGCAATTCAACCTCTTCGATCCCGTCCAGAAAACCGAACTGAACGGCTTCGAGTACAAGGTCGCGAGCTACATCGACAAGTCGCAAGCGTTGGAATGGTGGTACAGAAACGTGGCACGGGAAGGCGGATACGCCCTGCAAGGCTGGCGCAAGAACCGCATGTATCCCGACTTCATTCTCGCCAAAAGGCGCGGCGGTAATCACGAATGGGTTGTGCTGGAAACGAAGGGCGAACACTTGGAACGGTATCACGACACCGAGTACAAGGAAGCACTCGTGAAAGCGCTTGTTGAAGCTTACGAGAGCCAACGAAATCTCCCGGCTGTGGGTGAACTAGAACTTGTCGGCGAGGGGCAGACCTTCGACTGCCGCATCTTGATGGAAACCGGTTGGGAGCAGTCGCTAGCGGCGTTGCTTACGCACACCGACTAGCACGGCACCGCACCGCTACCATCAGGTTCCTCGGCGCGCTCGGGCTTGCTTGGAATGACGCTTTGTCCGCTCGTCATCCCGAGTTTGAGCCGTCCTTCGGCTCGAAAGAGGGACCTGACCGGAAATGCCCCCAAATCACAGGTTGACAACCGCCCAACAGCAGCCACAAATCAGTGTCGATCAAGTGACGTGGACAAACTGCTAATGAATTTACGCCCTTAGCGGGAGGGTTAAGCGACATCAGTTCTCAAAACCTCCGCCGGGCCGCGAAAGGACGCGAGTAACTCTTCCGCTGAAGAGCCTTGAATTCACTTCCTGAACGACGTGAAGTCACTGGCGGTGAGGTAGTGATCGTCCACGACCATTCGAACGATGCCAAAGGACAGGAAGCAGACGAGCAGCACGATCAAGGCGAAATTCGTGCGCGGCCCATCGATCGAAAAACGCAACCGCCGCACGAAACCGTACATCGCCATCAATGCTGCGAGCGTGAAGAGCAGGTAGGTGATCGGCCCAAAAGGATGCGCTGCAAAGGCAGCGGAAAAGTGGCCATGGATCGTCTGAGTCCAACTCGTCGTCATGCCACAACCGGGGCAGGGGCGGCCGAACAGAAATACACTCGGGCAGGGCGGCAGTCCGAGCTGGGTGTGCGTGCCATGGCCGCTTGCGCTCGGCGACAGATAAATGCCGACCGACGTCACCGCGACCCACGCGCCGAACAGCACCGCCTGCATCGCGATCGAACGCCGGTTAGGAACTGAAGAATAGGGACTCAAAGACGGGCCTCACTAGGAATCACGCACTCGGGCTGCAAAAGGTTTCCCGCAACTCGCGCGACACTGAAGACGTTCCCGTCCGGTTCCGCTAACGCGATAAGCTTGGCGTCCAATGTCTCCGCTCCATAAATCGGCCGCCCTTCCCTTACTGCCCGAACTTGATCACCATCGAGCGTTAGCTTAGGCATCGGAGCGATCGCTTCGCCTAAGGGAATGAGATCGTCCGCCCGACAGTCGGCGAGTGAATTTGCCTGTTGCAGCGAAAAATTTCCAACCCTCGTGCGAGTGAGGCTCGATAGGTGCGCGCCGCAGCCGACCAATCGCCCAAGATCATGGGCCAAGGTGCGGATGTAAGTGCCGCCAGAACATTCAATTCGGGCCCTGAAGACTTCCTTCGAATCTCTCGATAGAATTTCAAATGCTCCAATGTGAACGGTGCGAGGCTCGCGCTCGACTTCCTTGCCAGAGCGAGCCAGCTTGTAAAGGGGTTGACCCTTCATTTTCACCGCGCTGTACATGGGCGGGATTTGCTGAATGAGCCCAGTAAGCATGGGAAGCTGCGCGGCCACATCCTCCGCAATGGTGTCCGGCACCTGGCTTTCCCGAACCACATCGCCTTCGCGATCAAAGCTGGCGGTCTCGATCCCAAACCTGATCTCGGCGATATATTCCTTCGGCTCCAGCGGCAAATACTGTAGGAAGCGAGTGGCCGGACCGATCGCCACCACAAGAAGGCCAGTTGCGAGCGGATCGAGCGTGCCGGCGTGCCCGATTCTCTTCATCGAAAACTTACGCCGAAGCTGATTGACCACATCATGCGACGTGATGCCAAGCGGCTTGCCGACTAAGAGGACGCCAAGCATTTGCGCATTTCCGTCACGAGAAGCTGAGACGCCTCCGCTGGTCCGGAATCGAACGTACATCCTGCCGCATTGCGGTGGCCTCCGCCGCCAAACACGCGCGCGACTTCACTCACGTCGAAGCTGCCTCGGCTGCGAAGCGAGCACCGCGTCTTTCCCTCTTTCGCTTCCCGAAGCAGAGCCGAAATCTGCACCGTTTCGATGCTCAGCAGCTCATTCACGAACCCCTCGGTATCCTCATCCCGCGCCTGACACCGCTCGAAGTCCTGGAAAGAAAGCGCTGACCAAGCGAGGCGGCCATCCATCTCCATGTGAATGTTGTTAAGGACGATCCCGAGCAGCTTGGACGAAGCCAATGGCTTGTACTGAAAGATCTCTTCGGCCACGCGAGTGATGTCGCCGCCGCACTCCACCAGCTCAGCGGAAGAGCTGAGTGCATCTGCGGTCGTGTTTCGGAATCGAAAGCTGCCCGTATCGGTCACGATTCCGGTTAGGAGGCACGTGGCCATTTCAGCAGAAACGACCACTTTCATCAGCCGAAACAGATGAGTCAAGATCAACGCGGTAGCGGCAGCGGTCGTATCGACGATTCGCAGATCGCCGGGCGCCTCGTGGGGAATGTGATGGTCGATGAAGACCGTGCGACGGCACTGAGTGAAGAATGGCTCTGTCGAACCTAACCGCTCAAGGGAATCTAGATCGACGACAATGCCAAGATCGTGCGCAGTCTCGCTTGGCTCTTGGCGGATACGGCTCACCCCAGGAAGGAATTGAAGGTTACGAGGGGGTGGATGATGGCAAACGACCTCATTCTTGATTCCCCTGCTGTCCAGAAGGAAGCTGACGGCGAGGGCACTGCCGAGCGCATCCCCATCTGGATTCAGATGGGTTCCAATCAAAACGGAAGAGGCAGTGTCCAGCTCTTGAAGGAACGCCTGAGCAAGTTCGGGAGCGATCATAAGGTCAGATTGCAGCCGCTCCCAATTCGGAAGCTATCTAGTTTACCGCTTCAGCCACTCTGCCGCATGTTCGATCTCGGATCGCGCAAGGTTGTGTCCGCCGCTCGTCCAGATGTGCTCTACGTCGGCGCCGCCTTCGACGAAGATCGCCGCCAAACCCTCCGCGCTCTCCCGCGGCACCATCGGATCGCGCTCACCCGATGCGATCAGCACCCGGATCCCCTGAAGAGAAGGAACTGAGTCGGGCTGGAAGGTCACCATCGGGCGGAGCAGAATGCCACCCGAAAAGAGTTCTGGATGACGAATGAGCAACGATGCCGCCATGTTGGCCCCGTTGGAAAAGCCGACGAGCATCGCATCGTCACCCAAGCTCTGCCCAGCTAGGAACTGAGCCAGAGATTCGGTTTCCGAGGCGAGATTTTCCAGGTCGAAGATTCCTTCCTGAAATCGCCGGAAAAACCGGTTTTGCCCATGCTCATCAATTCGCCCCCGCACACTGAACAAGCTCGCGGCTGGATCGAGAGCCGATCCCAGCGCCAAGAGGCTGTGCTCATCCCCGCCCGTGCCATGAAGCAGCACAAGCGTTCGGTCCGATTTGCCCTGCTGGGCGACGAATTGAAAGCTCACTTACTCTACTACGCGCTCGACCGCTGAGGCAGCAGGCGATGGTCGGTGCCAGAAGCCTTGACCAGAGGACACTTGGTTCTAATCCCGGCCTGTAAACAAGCAGCTCGCACAGCCAGATCCCTCCGTTCCGCGCCGTCAGACGTCGCTTCAGTCGGGATGACGGGGCTGTAACCATAGAGCCGACCTCCGGCTATAGAGAGGGACCCATCCACCCTCCGCTACTTCTTCACACCCATATCGGCATTTGAATGATAGTAGTCGCCCAGCAGGTGCTCGGCGAAGTACTCCATCATCATCTGCGTAAAGTAGCCCTGCATCGGCCCGTAGCCGTGAGCTTGGCCCGGCATGATCATGAAGTCGAAGCGCTTGTTCGCTTTGATCAGCGCATTCACCAGCCGAATCGTGTTCGCCGGGTGAACGTTGTTGTCCATATCGCCGGTCACGAGCAGCAGAGCGCCCTTGAGGTTCGGTGCAAGCTCGACCGTGGTTGGCACCTTGATCTCGAACTTGGTTCCGGTGACCTTGCCGTCCTTGTCCTTGACCTCGACTTCCTTTAGGCCGTGATGCTGCTCGCTCCAATTCGCGTTGTAGATGTTGTTATCGTGATTGCCAGAGCTGGAAACTCCCACTTTGAAGAAGTCATTGTAGGGGGGCAAAAGCAGTGCGGCGGCGGTCATGAAGCCTCCACCTGAATGCCCATAGATTCCCACGCGGTCCAGATCGATCCAAGGATAGCGCGCCGCAAGCTGTTCGATCCCCGCCTTCTTGTCTGCCAAGCCGTAGTCGCGCAGGTTGTAGTAGCCGTAGCTGTGGTAGGCGTTCGATCGCGCCGGATTGCCGCCACGGTTGCCAATCTGAACCACGATAAATCCAAGTTGAGCCAGGCGTTGATCGGCGGCGTTCACCGAGAACGTGTTGGAAACGCTCTCCGTTTGTGGACCCGGATACACGTGCGCAATGATCGGATACCTCTTGGAAGGGTCGAAATCCATCGGCTTGTAAAGATTCCCGTCGATTTCAGTGACGCCATCCGCCGCTTTGACGGTGAACCGCTCCGGCATGGTCCAGCCGCTCTGGATCAGAGGCGTTAGATCCATGGTCTCAAGCTCCATCAGTTCGCGGCCATTACCGTCCCTCAAAACCGCCTTCGGAATGAGATCGACTCGCGAAGCGGTGTCGACGATGAACTTCTGATCAGGCGATAGCGCACTCGCGTGATCGGCATCCCCCGTATCGAGAAGCTGGAGATTCTTCCCGTCTGCCTTGACGCGGTACAGGTGACGGTTGTAAGGATTCTCGCCCGGCTCCCGACCTTCGCCGCGGACCCACAATAAATCTTTATCGGCGTCGACAGCCATGATCGCATCGGAGCGCCAAGGTCCAGTCGTCACCGCGTTCTTCAACTTGCCGTCATTGCTGTACCGGTAGTAATGGCCCCAGCCATCCCGCTCGGAGAACCAGACAAAGTCGCCGCCCGGCTTCATGTACTTGGGCGGTTGAAGCTCCAAGTAGGCGTTCTCGACACTCTCCGTCACGAGTGGAGTGATTTTGCCGCTGCCAAGGTCGATCTCGCAGAATTCAGCGTTGCGCTGAAGCCGGTCACGCCGAACGAAGCGAAGTCGATCGGAAATGTCCGCTTTCTTGTCCTTTGCCGTCTTATCCTCTCGTTCAGGAAAGGCAACAAACATGATCTGTTGATCCTTCCACTTTTCGAGCTTCAGTTTCGAGAAATTCTTGGTTTCGCGATCGTACACGTCGAGCTCGTCCTGGGCCACGCCCTCTTCGCCAGGCATATCGTATTTGTAGGTCATCAAGGTGGGGCGCGGGTCGGCGAGATTATTGACCAGGTACAAATCCTTCACTTTCCGCTGATCCGAGCGCGAAACAAAGAAACGCTTGGAATCGCTCGACCAGGTAACTCCAGCCCTTACTCGCTTCTCCGGCTCTTTCTTCTTGTCCTGTTGTTGGTCCTGATCATCGTCGTTCTGCCGATTCATCTGCTGCTGAAATTCGCGGCGATCTTCATAGCTTCCAAAGCTGTAGTCCTTCACGCCGTCCTTCGTCAGCTGAACCGGAGTTTGCTCCTTGCCGTCCACGACTTCCACCAGATAAAGGTTGTGTTCAAAGGCGTAAACGAACGCCTTCTTGTCTGGTGAGTAGTTTCGGAAGTCGCGAGCTTGGCCGAAACCGCGTCGTCGCCCGCCCTGCTGATCGTCGCCATCTCCGTCATCGTCTTTCGCGCCGTCGCGCTTTGGCTTCACCTCCGCCAAAGTCTCCTTGGCAAGATCATATTCGTATAGCTTCTTGTCGACGGTGAACCGGATCGCGTCGCCTTTCGCGGTGAAGGTGATCGTGGTGATCGGCAAGGTGCCGGCGTCGTACGGACGCTTCGTCACTTCAGAGAGCAGCGCCGCCATTTTGGCTGAATCGAATAGAGGCGTCTTCTTCTTCGCGGCGGGATCGACTCGGTAGAAATGACTGCCCGAGCCATCCTTCCACACATACCAAAACTGGTTCGTCTTGTTGATCCAGCCGGGGGAAACACTCGAGCTGGAGTTATAAACTCGGATAGCATTGTTGAGCCGGTCCGCCAGCTTCCAGTTCGCCTGATTTGGACGGCTGATCGGTTGGGCGTGAAGGAATGCGCTGCAAAGGAGCAAGCTCGCGATCGTTGAGGTTCGTGAAATCATGTCTCTTAAGGGGCCGGGACTTGAGGCCACCGCTAGTGTACAGAATGGGGCGCGTTTGAGGTAGCCCCAGCTTCAACACCCGTGAAGCATTGCCCCACCTTCTAAGCCAACTGCTCCGAACTGGTTCCACCTTGCCGAACGGTAAGTCGCCTGCAGGACCTAATTTTGAGCGCCAACCGCAAGTTGGCTGCAAAGCTGTGGCAAGATATGGTGGGGAAGGATGAGGGATGATTCACGAGGTAGATGAGTCGATTAGGCGATTGTTGGCAGAGGAACTGCTCAAGACCGGCAACTCGCTGATCAAAGATGAAGGGCAGATTGTCTTTGGGCTGCCAACCAGCGACGACAAGGACAAGAAGGCAAGGCTCTACCTGTATCTGCACGACGTGCGCGAGAACTTGCGCCTGCGGGATGAGAGCTTCCACCTCGTCAAAGGCCCGGAGGAGTGGTCGATTGGAAAGCGGCCAGCCCCGCTTCGCTTGGATATCTCTTATATCATCTCAGCCTCCGCCGAAGATTCGCTGACCGAGCATCGGCTTCTTGGAGACGTCCTCGCCGTGTTGGTCAGAAACAACATCGTGCCTCCCAAGTTCCTGAGCGAGAGCTTGCGGGAGGAGGGATCGCAGGCACTGATGCTCGCGGTCGCTCAATCAGACCACCCGTCACAAAATGACGCACCGAAGCTATGGCAATCCCTCGCTCTACCTCTCAAGCCGACGTTGACGCTCGTGGCGACGGCCAAGTTCAACCCTTACGAGACGAAGTTCATCCGAGTCGTGCGAGAAGCGATCTTTGCACTTGGGCAGGGAATCCATCCCGAAGGGCCGAATCGGCAGATGGACATCAAATCAATCCGAGTCTCCGCCGCAGGGATCGTGAGCGACCCTAAGAACAACAGGATTTTGAGAGATGTCAACGTCTCCATCGAGGGACGTCTGGAGCAGACAAATACGGATGATCGAGGCTTCTTCCACTTCGATAACCTGCCTCCGGGACGATATACGCTGAAGTTCCGAAAGAGCGGCTTTGGAATCGTCGAGATGGAGACGGTTGCGCCTCCGCCTGGACGATCCGATGCGCTGCAGCCAATGGATGTCGTGCTGACGCCCTTAACCGACAAGGAAAAAGAGCAGGAAGAACAGGCAGTTCGGCAAGAGATTTTACGTGCGCCCTCCTTCGTCGACTCAAACCGCCTTCTCACCGTATCGCTTGTCGGCACCCTGCGTTTCCCCGACGGCACACCCGCTGGCTACGTTCCTGTTCGAATTGGAAATCGAACTGCGGTGACCGATATCGACGGCACCTACCACTTCACCGGATTGCCGCCCGGCGAGCACGAGATCATTGCTGAAGTTCCTGGACGTGGCGAAGTACCAGTGGTGAGTTCCAATGGCACCGCCGCGCTGCCTGAGTTGGTTCAAAGCGGAGGCAAGAAGGCTAAAGCATGAGTGGAGAACAGTTCGTCCAATATCCTCGCACGCAGCCAGACATGATCACGTGTCCGCGCTGCTCATCCCCGAACACAAGAAAGGTGGCTTACACCTGGTGGGGCGGAGCCTTGGGCCCATCGATCTGTAAGATGCAGAAGTGCAATGATTGCCGATTTGAGTTCAATCGGGTGACTCGCCAGTCGACCGGTAAGGTGATGTGGATCTATACCGGGGCAACGACCCTCCTCGCGCTGATCATCATCCTGATCATCACGTTCGTCAAGTAATCGCGAACTGCCGTAAGCGCTTTAGCCGGGAATTCCGGGTTCGGTTAGCAACGCTGGATCGAGCGCCTTGCTAAGCGTCTCCTCGTCGATGAGACCTTTCTCCCGCACCACCGCCGGGATCGATTTCTTCTCGCGCAGCGCGGTCTTCACTACATCGGCGGCAGCCTGATAGCCGATGATTGGATTCAGCGCGGTAGCCAAGGAAGGCGACGTCTCTGCGTAGTGTCGACAAATTTCCTCGTTCGCAGTGATGCCCTTTACGCAGTTTTCGGTAAAGGTTTGAAGGGTGTTTGTAAGGACCTGCAGAGAGAACTGGGCCGCGAACGCCATGCCGGGCATCATCACGTTCAATTCCAATTGGCCCGCCTGAACGCACATGTCGATGTTGTGGCATTGACCCATGATCTGGAAAAGAACGATGTTGAGATTTTCCGCCATGCTCGGATTCACTTTGCCTGGCATGATGCTGCTACCCGGCTGCACCGGAGGCAACACGATTTCGGCAAGCCCCGTAAGCGGGCCGGAGCACATTAGGCGAAGATCGTTGGTGATCCGTGTCAGCTCAAGGGCGAACATTCGCAACGCCGAGGACAGAGCCGACATCGGCAAGTTACTCTGCATCGCTTCGCGCAAATCGGTTGCCGGGCGGAAGGGAATTTGGGTGTATTCGTTGAGCTTGGCCACCACTTTAAACCGATAGTCCGGGTGGGTGTTCAGCCCGGTTCCTGCGGCAGATCCACCGATGCCCAGTTCCTCCAACTCGTGGGCGGCATTCTCCAGCCACACGCGCGACTTGGCAAGCGCGACTCCATAAGCCTTGAACTCTTGGCCAAGGCGAATCGGCACCGCATCTTGAAGATGAGTGCGGGCTGATTTCAGGATGTGGTCGAATTCCTTGCCCTTGGCGGTGAAGGCGAGCACGAGGTTGTCGACGGTTTCGAGGAGCGGGTTCAACATCATGCGGGCCATGATGCGCATCGCGCTTGGAAACGTGTCGTTGGTGGATTGGCCATAGTTCGGATGATCGTTCGGATTCACCCTTTTGTATTCACCCAACTTGCCGCCCAGAATCTCCTCCGCGCGATTGGCGAGGACCTCGTTACAGTTCATGTTGAAGCTGGTGCCGGCTCCCATGTGGAACACGTCGACCGGAAATTGGTCGCGAAACTTGCCCAGCAAAATTTCGTCCGCAGCCTGGATGATCGCTCCTCCGATTTCCGCATCGAGCAATCCCAGTTCAGTGTTCGCTTCGGTACAAGCTTTCTTGAGGAGAATATAGGCTTCGATCATCTTCGGATGCTCGGTCAGCCCGCTGATCTGAAAGAGATTGCGAGATCGTTCTGCCTGCGACCCCCAGTAGGCACCTACCGGCACCTCGACGTTGCCTAAACTATCCTTCTCGACACGAAACTCCATGGCAGAAGTTTACTTGCTTGAAGGCCGCCCCCCAGGAACCAGGGGGCGGCCCAGAACCTTCTCAGTCTCGAATTCCGCTTCCGGAAAACGCGAAGCGGTTGGCCGGATCGACCTCATCTTTCACTTGCTTCAGCCGAGCCCAATTCGACTCATCGAGGACACGCTCAATCTGGCTGGAGGTGAGATTCTCACCGATGAACGTCATCGGCCCTCTCGAAAGAATCTGATGCTCGACGCTGGAAAGGAGCTTTTCAGCTTGCGCCTCGATCATGGGTGGCGCGACGAAAATCGGCACGCCCAGCATGTGCAAAAGATATTTCGCCTCACGGTGGCTGGTCGCGCAAGTAGCATGTGCATTTCGTGCAGTCTGCCCGGCGATATGCCGAATCTGGATCATCAGGTTCGGCGAAGATGCCATTTCGCCTGCTTCTCGGAGGAAAGGCTGAATATCTTCGGTCGCAAACTCGCGCAAGAGTGCCCCAGTCCCCTGAAACGGAACAGGATCGACCGGATCGTTGAAAATGGTTGCGCATTCGCTATAAGGCATCGGACGGAAGTTGTCCATAAAGCTGCCCCCAAGACTACGGATCGGATGCAGCAGTGCTTCCGATTCCTCGGTCGAAGCAGTCGAGCAAGCAATCACGATCGCGAACGACTTGCCTTGCAGAGGCTCAGGAACAAAGGGAACGGGCGGGAGGTGGATGAGTTGGAAAGCGGAGCTGATCTCCTCAGAAAGATCCTTCGTCCACTCCAACCAAGCCGTCATGACTTCTTCCGCCCGCTCGACCGGATAAAACACCGATCCCCCGAAGATCTCCGCGTGACGAAAGAGTTGCACATCGATCCGAGTAATCACGCCCAGTCCGCCACCGCCGCCTCGGATGGCCCACAAAAGCTCAGGATTTTCGGTTTCACTCGCATGAACGATCGAGCCATCGCTTTTCACCATCTCGACCGCCCGAATGGTATCGATGCCAAGCCCATACTTGCGGATCATCAGGTTGTATCCGCCTCCGAGAAGATAGCCGACCGCGCCAACGTCGGGCGAAGAGCCGGAGAGAGGGGCGAGGCCAAGCTCGGATGCTGGCCTAATCACGTCGGTCCAAGTCGCGCCCCCTCCAATTTTCGCGATTCCCGTGGCGATATCGATAGTGACTCCGTTCATCGAGCGCATGTTGATCAGCAGTCCGTCACACGCTTTCATCTGCCCGTGCCCAGTCGTTTGAATGCCCACTGTCAAGTTATTTTTCGCCGCAAATCTCAAGCCAAGCTGAACATCAGCAACGGTTTTCGGCTCCAGAACCGCTTGGGCAGCGTGCGTGGTGACCAAGTTCCAAGCGCTGCTTGCCTCTCCAAAGCCTTCGTCGCCCGGCAGGAAAAGCTCCCCGACCAACGTCTTCCTTAACTCTTCGACTCCCTCGAACTCTCCTGTTTTGATTGCATTCATAAATTCTCTCCCTCGCCCATTTTAAGGCAACAGGAGGTAGTTTGGCGATGTTGCACCGGTGTTGTAATAGGCCCGGGACTATCGATGTAGGACCTTTCCAAAAATTTGGCGCGGTAACCTCTGCAGATGCTCGACCCCCGCGTTACGAAGCTGGCCCAGCTTCTCTGCACTCATTCAACCCAGCTTGGTCCAGACGACAAGGTGCTCATCCATGCGTTCGATATCCCCGAGGAAGCAACCGCGGAAATTGTAAGGGTGGCTCGGTCGACGGGCGCACAGGTGGCGGTTCGCCTCGAATCCAATCTAGTGCGACGCGAGCTGATGATGGGCATGACGGAGCAAAACGCTCGCACGATCGCGTCGATCGAAAAGTTCGAAATGGAGCAGATGACCGCCTATCTTGCGCTTCGAGGAACGCACAACTATGCGGAGCTCGGAGATGTCGATGAGCAAACCTTAAAGATGTGGGCCAAGGAATACCAGACGCCGGTGGTCTTTGGGGTCCGTGTGCCAAAGACGAAGTGGGCGGTACTTCGCTGGCCAACTCCGGGTATGGCTCAACAGGCGAATATGAGCACTCCCAGCTTCGAGAAATTCTTCTTCGATGTCTGCACGCTCGATTATGCGAAAATGGCGAAGGCGTGTAAGCCTCTCGCAGACCTGATGAATCGCACCGACATGGTGAGGGTTACCGCCCCCGGCACCGACTTTACGTTATCGATCAAAGACATTGGCGCAGTACCTTGCACCGGCGAGCGCAACATCCCGGATGGCGAGTGTTTCTCGGCGCCCGTGAGAGATTCGGTCAATGGCGTCGTTCAATTCAACACCGTCTCCCTTTATCAAGGCACCGAATTCAAGGACATTCGCTACGTGATCAAGAATGGCCGAATCGAAGAGGCCTCCGCTGGCACTAACACCGAAAAGATCAACGAGATTCTCGACACCGATGCGGGCGCGCGCTACTTCGGTGAATTTGCGATCGGTTTTAACCCGTACGTGCTGCATCCGATGAAAGACACGTTGTTTGACGAGAAGATCGCCGGATCGCTCCACTTCACCCCAGGGAACGCCTACGATCCGCCCGGAGGCAATGGCAACAAGAGCTCGATTCATTGGGATACCGTCTTAATCCAACGGCCGGATTATGGCGGAGGAGAAATCTATTTCGATGATGTCCTGATCCGAAAAGATGGCCTGTTTGTGCCAGACGATCTTCAAGAACTCAATCCGGAGCGGCTCGCCTGATCCTCATCCGATCTTCACCATTTGAGGGGTAGCGGCTGGGGAACCTCAAACGTTTAATCATTGCCTAACAAAGGAAATCTAGCAAGAAGGAGAGCAAAATGAAAAAAATGATTTCGAATGCAGTTGCGATTCTCGCGGTAGCCTCGTTTACCGCCGCGCCCCTTTCGGTCAGCGCACAAACCTCGCATCGGCAGCAAACAAAGAATACGTGGCGAAATTTGGCCATTGGATCGGGGGTTATCGGCTTGCTCGGCCTTCTAAAGGGCGATAAATTCCTTACCTTCGCCGGTGCCGCCGGAGCCTTGTATTCGGCCAACCGATACGAGCAAGATCGGAAGAGCCAAAGCCGCGAGCAACGGGCACGAGCGGCAATGTTCCGCAAGACCTCGTTCGTGAGAAACGGTCACACCTACAAACGCAGAACGGTCTACAAGAACGGCCACAAGTATTACCAGTTCTACAGAGCCAAATAAGGGTCTTACGGATCAGCAAAGGGGCCGCCTCAGGGCGGCTCTTTTGCGCTTTGCTGCCGCTTTCGTGGTAGCTTCTGCGCATGCTCATAGAAGCCGTAGTGTGCTCTCGCAGTGACGCGGTAGCCGCCGAAAGGGCCGGAGCCAGCCGCGTCGAAATCTGTGTCGATATCACAACTGCCGGCTTAACTCCGCCAACTGATCTCGTCCAGGCGATCCGCTCAGCGATTAAGATCCCTATCGTCGTGATGATCCGCCCCAGACCCGGTGATTACATCTTTTCCGAGGGCGAGAAAGCGGAGATGCTGGAGGATATCACTCAATTCGCTCCGCTCGCCGATGCTCTGATCTTTGGCGCACTGACGGAGGCGGGAACTCTCGACGCCGAGTTCCTTCGCCAGATGGTGGAGCGGGCGAGCGGCAAGGATTGCGTCATTCATCGCTCCATCGACTCTGTCCCTGATTTTCTCACGGCAGTCGAAGCCGCGATCGAAATCGGCTTCAAACGAATCCTCACCAGTGGACATGCGCCTGACGCGTACGCTGGCCGCTTCGTGCTTCGAGAGCTCCAGTCTCGATATGGCTCGCAAATCGAAATTCTTCCGGCGGGCGGCATTCGAGCTACTAATATCCTCGAAATCATCAGAGATTCTGGCGTAAACCAAGTTCACCTCGGCCCTCGAAAGGAGAATATTCTCGAGATCGACGATGAAGCCCTGCGACAGGTGGTGAGCCTCACCCGAGCCGCTTAGAATGAGGCGAACGGCAACCTTCATTCCCAATCGGCGGTTACACTTATTGAGGGATGAAGCGTTCGCGCGATTTAGCCAACCTGAAGCTATTTCTCGAAGAGAGAAGCACGCATCCGTTGGCGCATAAGAGTCTTCCAGTTGCGGCGTCCGCCGGGCTGGTGCTTCTTGCCACATGCCTTGGAATGCTCGGCATCGGCGTGCTGACATCGGGTCTGCTCGCCTTTTTATCCCTTCCGTTCCTGCTGTTCCTCAGCATGATAGTCATCGTCGTGATCAACGGCAGTCTCAAGACGCCGCGCACTCCCGAGGAACATGCGGCGATGCGGGCCTTCAAGAACGAGGATATTTTGAGGGGCGCCTACCATCGAAAGATGATCGATTCGCAGGCTGGGAGACTGCTCGACGCCTGTGCATTCCACCGCCGACGCATCCTGCGCGTGATCGACTCTCCCGCTTGGGAGAGTCCTGGCCGCAAGGCGCTGCGGGATCAGACGCTTTCAGCCGTGACCGAGGCAATGGATGAGGCGATCGCCCACTGCACTCACTACGTTGGAACGGAATTTGATGCATCCAAGCCGTGGAAAGATTTGGCTCAGGACGTAGTGGAAGGCCAGCTCGGAGGGGCTCTCAAACGCCTTCAGACGATGCTCGAGACCGATTCCGATGGACACATCATCGATCGCAACAAGCTGCCCCAAGATCTGTGGCCTGTCTACGACATTGCCGTGAAGCTGCAGAAGCTGGCGACGGAGATCGAAGGTGTCCAGCGGGCCGGATCTGCGGAAGAACAGCGCGAGGGATCAAGCCTGGATACCCTGCTGAACAATTTAAGCGGCCAGCGACAGGCAGAGGAAGAATTGAATCAAGAGCTGCGACAGGGCTACTGATCGACACGCAACACCTTCTGCATAGGCCGACCCTTCGCCAGTTCATCGACCAGCTTGTCGAGGTAGCGGATACTTTGCATGGTCGGATCTTCAATGTCTTCGACTCGAACTCCGCAGACGGTCCCTTTGATCAGGAAGCGCTTCGGATTTAGGCAGGGTGATTCAGCGAAGAAGGTTTCGAAATCGACCTCTCTTTCGATCTGCGATCTGAGTTCTTGCTCGGTGTAGCCGGTCAGCCAGCAGATGACCTCGTCAACTTCTGATTTCGAGCGCGATTTCCGCTCAGCCTTGGCGACGTAGAGAGGGTAGACGCCAGAAAATTTAGTGGTGAAGATTCGGTGCTTTGTCATTCCCACCGCTCCGCAAGGACTTTCGCAATCCTTTCCAAAAGCATCTCATCGCTTTGATCGAAAGCGCCGACACGATGCCCGTCGATATCGATCTGCCCCAGAATCTGCTCACCGGAGCGGATCAGCACGACAATTTCCGATCGGGTCTGAGTCGAGCAGGCGAGGTAGTTCTCCAAATCCCGCACGTCCTCGATCACCTGGTTTTGGTTTTCCGCGACAGCGGTGCCGCAAACCCCCCGGCCAACAGGAATGCGCGTATGGTCGGTTGCGGCCCCGACATATTCGTCGAGTACCAGTTCGTCTCCTTCAAGGCGGTAAATCCCGCTCCAGTTGTAGTCGGGCAGACGGTCGAGGAGTTCCATCGCCAACTTGCGAAGTCCGCTTCCAGTTGCGCCTGAGTTCTCCAGAGCCGATATAACTGCCGTTCGCTGGGCCTCGGTAACCACGCCTTTATTATGGAGAAGAGAATCGGCGTAAAATGCCAGCGTGGGACAAGTTTGCGGCTGTCAGTTGGTCACCGCCCCGATCGATCTGGACGGGATGCGCCGCTCGGTAGAAAATCTATCGTACGCGAGTGTGCTGAGTTACACCGACAATGCAACCCACAACAGCGACGGTGAACCCCTTCAAGTGGCTCTCGATCAGCAAAAGACCCTGATGAGCATGTTCGCGGTCGCCGAAGAGTCCACCACGCGTTTCGACACGAACGCCAATCTTGCCTTGCGAGTCGGCGAGTTGATCCCCGGCGAGGTGGTGTTCGGGCTCGTGGTCGCGGGAAAGACCTCCGCCGCTACTCTTGATTGCTGTCGATTCATTCTCGATAGCCTTGGTGCGCTAGCGAGGCAGCTTTGAGGCGGCGGCGGGCACTCGCAGGTCGTGTAATATGGGGTTGGCGCAGCCAGCGCCTCCTCCCTCCACCGGGAAAGCACCGTTCGTGCATGGCAGCAAAGCGTTAGAGCCATCTTGGGCAACAGCATAAGGAGGGATTGCAATGAATGCTCGCACTAGGGGGTTCTTGAATGTATTTATCCGCACCGATCTACCAGTTGAAACGCAAGGCGAAGCTGATTTCCCGAGGGGAGAAGATCCCGCTGCACCAGGCTTTGGATCGACTGGCGAAAGAGGAAGGATTCGGCTCTTGGTCTTTGCTGGCTTCGAAGGTAGCGCAAGAAGCGCCCGCGATCAAGATACTTCCGCAGCTTCGCGACGGCGACTTGGTGCTGATCGGCGCTCGGCCAGGCGAAGGCAAGACGATGATCAGCCTTGAGCTTGCGGTGGCAGCAATGAAGCAGGGCAGGCGCGCCGCGTTCTTCTCGCTTGAATACAACGAGCGCCAAGTGCACGCTAGTCTCCGATCCCTTGGAGAGGACCCTGAAGCGTACACAAACGTGTTCGAGTTCGATGGCTCCGATCGCATCGACTCGAGTCACATAGTCTCTGCGCTCTCTTCGGCGCCTTCTGGCATGCTAGTAGTAATCGACTATCTGCAGCTTCTCGATCAGAAGAGGACAAGTCCAGATTTGCTTAGCCAGGTTCGCCAGCTGAAGTTCTTCGCTGCCCAACGGGGTCTGATCATGCTATTCATTTCGCAGATTGATCGAAAATATGATGCTGGAGTGAAGGCATTTCCGGGACTCAGCGATGTTAGACTGTCAAATCCTTTGGACCTGCATCTTTTCGACAAAGCATGCTTCCTGAGCAACGGCAAGGTGCTGTTTGAAGCGGTGCACTAACCTGAGTCGATCTTGGCGGAGGTTCGGCGAGTCAAACCAAGCATGGCGAAAGCCTTCGTTGGAACAAGCGGGTGGCAGTACCGACACTGGAAGGAGAAGGTTTACGACAACGCTCCCGCGAAGCAATGGCTGACGATCGCCTCCCGGCGGTTCAACAGCGTCGAGGTGGACGGCACCTTTTACCGTCTTCAAAACGCCGACACCTTCCGCCGCTGGACCGAGATCGTGCCGCCGGACTTCAAGTTCGCCATTCGCGGGCACCGCTATTCGACCCACCGCAAGCGCCTACTTGAGGCCACTGAAACCATCAGGCGGCAGAAGGAGCCTGCAGATGCGCTCGGCAGCCATCTCGCCATCGTACTGTGGCAGCTTCCACCGAATTTTCACCTGAACCTAACGCGCCTCGAAGACTTCCTCAAAGCTCTCATTCAAGAGTGGCCCAATGTTCGCCACGCCTTCGAGTTCCGGCACGACAGCTGGTTCACGCCGGAGGTGAAGCAGGTCCTAACCGATCACCGCGTAGCCATCACCATCTCCGATGCAGGGAAATTTCCTCTTTGGCTCGAAACAAGCACCGATCTTGTCTATGTCCGCCTTCATGGCCGCCCGATCACCTACGTTTCGAGCTACGCAGGCGAAGGTTTGCAGATTTGGGCAGAGCGAATGAAGACCTGGCTCCAGGAAGGTCGCGACGTGTATGCCTATTTCGACAATGACGTCGAGGCATGCGCCCCGTTCAACGCCTCGGAGCTAGCGCAGGCCGTCAAGCGAGAACGATCGGAATAAGCCGGTCCGAGGTCGGAACTCTCCCCTATCGCTTTCGCCTAAGAAGTGATCCGGCATGGATTGGAGAAATTGTAGAAATGGCAGAGGAAATTAAAGGCAAGCGCGTTGCGATTTTAGCAACCGACGGATTCGAACAATCGGAACTCTTAGAGCCTAAAAAGGCGCTCGACGAAGCAGGCGCTCAGACGACAATCGTTTCGATCAAGCCCGGCGAGATCAAAGGATGGAGTGGGGGAACTTGGGGGCAAACCGTCCCCGTAGACAAAACGCTCGATGAGGTCACTTGTGATGATTTTGACGCTCTAATGCTGCCTGGCGGGGTGATGAATCCAGACAAACTGCGTATGGATGAGCAAGCGGTGCGCTTTGCTCGCGAGTTTGCGGATCAGGGCAAACCGATCGGAGCGATCTGCCATGGACCGTGGCTTCTCGTTGAGGCGGATGTGGTTCACAATCGGCGGGTGACGAGTTGGCCGTCGCTTAAAACCGATCTGCGTAATGCGGGCGCAAGGTGGGAAGACTCGGAGTGCGTGGTGGATGAGGGAATCGTGACCAGCCGCAAACCAGCCGACATCCCGGCATTCAGCAAGAAGCTGATCGAAGAGATTGGAGAAGGACGCCACAGCCGCTCGACAAGCGGCCAGGCGACAGTGAAGTAATGGATAAAGAAACGTGTATTCAGGCATGCTTGGCATGCGAAGAGGCATGCGATCGTTGCGCGGCTGAAATGGTGATCGTCGATCCCAACAGCCGCTGCATCACCCTTTGCAACGAATGCTCGGAGCAATGTCGGGCCTGCATCGAAGCGGTAAACCAGGGCTCAGATAGCGAATGCGCCGAGTGTGCGCGCATGTGCAAGGAATGCGCCGAAGAATGCGATAAGCACCACCACGAACACTGCCGCGCCTGCGCAGAAGCTTGCCGAAAATGCGCGGAAGCCTGCGGCAAGCAAGCTGCATGAGGTAGGGCCAAGTTGGGGAACCTTGTTCTCCGCCTTGGCTTCAAATCTAAACCTTAGTTTCGGCCACAAGCTGTTGATCCGCCGTGTGGATACGTCGGTACCTTGCCTCGATGACCAGAAAAGCTGCGTAGGCGATAAGGCCAAGCGAGACGAGCGCCAAGAGCCAAATCCCGGCGGGGGTCGATTTGGTCGCAGCCAACGCCTCGTCAGTCCCGCCAGCGGCCCGCGGATTTGCCTGCCACCCGGCACGTGCGATGAAGTAGCCAATGAGAAGAAACAGGAGTCCTCTGGAAGCAAGGCCCAGCCGGCCTGACCATCGTGCAAAGCGGAGCAACTGACTTGGCATATCGCGCTTGAGCACCGAGCAGAATTTGCACGTGTAAGCGTTGACGAATTGCGCGACCCCTAGGCCAATCACCAAGAGCCCGATACCAATGACGAGGTACTGACCAAAGGGCTTGTTCAGGATTTCGATCGTCCAGCTCTTGTCATCGGTGGATGCTCGAATGGAGAAGATGGCCAACTTGAGCGCGGCGAAACCCAATCCACCGTAGGCGAAGGCGGTGATCGCGTAGCCGATTCTCTTCAGCAGGGAAACGTCCTCGGGGTTCAGCCACGCGAACAGCAGCCGCCAAAGCGCGTAACCCAGCAAACCCAAGGCAAGGGGAAACAGCAGAAACCTTCCAAACGGCATTTGTCCAAGCACATTCAACGCACCTCGTGTGCTGGTTTCGCCGCCGCCGAGATGAAGCGCCGCGAGGAAAGCAAGAATGCCGATGAGGGCCCAAACTACCGCCTTGGCGACATATCCAGCCCTGGCCGCTCCTTCGATCCACGGGTGGAGTTCGGCAACGGTTTTCTCCAGCGAAGAGGGGTGGTCTTCAGTTACAGTCGAACTCGCCATCGCGATTGTTCGACTGTGCGCCGGGATACGCAGTTCGTTAGCGGTAGTTGACGAAATTCACTGGGTAGTCGAGATCAAGCCCTTTGACGAAGGTGATCGTCTTTTGAAGATCGTCCTTGCTCTTGGCGCTAACCCGAATCTCGTCGCCTTGGATCTGCGCTTGAACCTTCAAGCCCTTATCTTTGATCTGCTTGATGAGCGGTTTCGCTTTCTCTTGCGGAATGCCCGTCTTGAATTCGAGCTTGCATTTCACCGAAATTCCAGCGCCTGGTTCCAGCTTTCCCCACTCGATCTGGCGTGAATCGATGCCGCGCTTCAGCAATTTGGAGAAGACGATATCCTTCAACTGATTCATGCGAAACTCGTCATCGGCAATGAGCGTGATATCGTCCTTTTCCGCCTGAATCTCGCACTTGGTGCCCTTTAAATCGTAGCGATTGTGAAGCTCCTTCTGCGCCTGGTCGACCGCGTTTTTGATCTCCATCGTATCCGCGCGTGAGACGATGTCGAATGAAAATTCACTGGCTGCCATTATTCTCTCTCCAAGTCGTCTTCTCTAACGAGGAGCACGAAGTTCGCCGTGAAATTCAGCTCTTCGGAACTCATCTGCTTCTTCGCTTCTTCGCTAATGGATTCCAGAAAGTTCTTCCTCATGCGCTCGATCGCCCGCTGATGAACTTCCTCCGTGACGTCGCTCATCTTGCTCGGATCGACTCGAACCGCCACTTCATCCTTGCCGTACACGTTCTGGACGGTGCCGGTCAGATTCGCCATATGTTCGAAGTATCGATTCTGCTTCCGATCTTCATCGGTCACCTTCCGGTCAACGATCTTCACCCGATCGCCGGTTTTCACTTTGGACATTCCGTCCAGTTTACCGGCACCATTGACCCTAGTTATCCTCTGTCTGGTGGCCGAAGATGTGGCGAGCCGAATAGATTTGACCCGTGTGATAGGCGACGTGAAACACCTGATACTGCATGAGATTGCCCCAAGTCTCCCAATTCGCAACGGGATCGTCTGCATTGCGGCCTTCAAGGGTCGCCTTCACTTCACGATGCACGCGCTGAACCTCTTCCCAAACTGCCGAGGCGTTCATGTCGAGAACCACTGCGGGCTGCTCGATGCAGACGCTGTAATAGCGAAAGGCACTGTCGACGAGGGGGCTCTGCACCGAAAGCTGACTTAGGTCGCACCGATAGTCTTGCCCCACAATCCAGACCGTTTGAGCAAACGCGATGTGCCCAGCGACCTCACCAATGCTGAGAAGCCGAGGATGCGGACGAAGCCACAGATCATCGTCCGGTACGCCATCGAGCGCAATTCCCAACTCCCTATGGCCCTCGTCCCAGGCTTCAATTAAAGTAGTCAGAGTCGACATAGTTGCGAGTTTAGCCCTTCAGTTCCGGCCCTCGCTTATGCAGAGGTTTCGATTGAGAGGCCTCTTGAAGACAAGGTCAAAGGCGCAGCGATTTGGGCAGACGATGGGCTCCGCTCCGCATGATACTCGTCCAGCAACTTACGATCGACGGTTCTACCTCGGCGATACAACGCGTAGGCAAGCAATCCTATGCATATCCCTACATAGGCGTTCCAGCCTGAGGCTACGATGGATAGAGCCGTTAATCCAGCGCAAAGGATCCCGAGGGAAAAAACACCACTCAGCCTTCTTGTCATCACGTCGCCCAAGCTGGGACCCATGGGCGGCAAGACCGCACGTCCCGTTAACTTCCCGGAGTGCCAAGCCTCTAAGATCGATGTTGCTGCATTGCGGCCAGACACTCTTTTCAACTTGAGTGAAACGACATAGTCTCCCTTTTCGGTAGGGAATGTAAACGAAAACTTCTTCTCAGGGGCATAGAACTCCGCCTGTTCGATTTCCGGTAATTTGCTCAGTAATTGATTGGGAATCGCAAACTCACAAGTATCGCCAACGAATTTGAGCATGCCGTCTGCCGCCCACAGTTCTCCTTGGTCACTGCCTATGAATTTGCCGCCCACCTCAAATTTGACAGAAGCGTCAGTTCCATGGACAAAATCGTAACGGTCCTTCTCGGAAAGATGCTCCTTCTTTCGAAGTGCAAAAGGAGCTATTTGGCCGACAAACTGCAATAGAAAAACGTAACTGGGACCATGGGTCCAACGCGCCGTTAAACCAACCAAGAGCAGCAAAATGATCGCGCAACACAACAGGAGCTTGCGTTCTCGCGATAGCTTGCGCCAACGTTCAACCAAGTGCTCAGGCAGGCGAGTCGAACTAAACGTTTCGACCCATCCCTCTTGACACGGTTCTCCGAGCGCGTCTGGCACAAAAGTAATTTACAACAAAAGAGTTGCGGGGCTCTCCTTGGAACATCGGCCTGCCGGATCTAACTCTTTCGGGGGCCAATCGGTGCCGTCTCAGCGAGTTGAAGAGAGAAACCTTTGCAGGAAATCATCAACAACTCGCCAAAGAACGGGAGTCCCTACTTCTTCTTCGTAGCGACCGGGCCCTGAGGTGGATTAACCGAATAGATTTCCATATTGTCGTCCACGCCAGCAGAGAGAAGATACTTGCCGTCGGCGGTAAAGGCAATGGGAGCGCCAATCGAGCTCTCGTCGTCCAATTGAGCCACCTTCTGCAAAGTCTTGCAGTCGTAAACCCTTACTGTGCGGTCGGTCGAACTCGTTGCGACGTACTTGCCGTTCGGCGAAAAGGCGACATGCACCACCCAATCGGTGTCCCCCTTCAGCAGGCCGATCCGCTTAAAGGTCTTCATATCCCAGAGGATGCCGAAGTTGTCGTTTCCGGCGGTGGAAGCTTTGGTTCCATCCGGACTCCAGCAGGTGTCGAGCATCCCATGAAGCTGAGCGTACGGACTCGTGTAGGTGATGAACTGCTGCAGCTTTGCGCCGGCCGGGGTCATCAAATAGGTACGGCCCCCGCCGCCCAAGCTCCCCACCAGGAGAAGGTCCCGAAGCGGATGGAACGTCGCACCGTACAGGTTGATGCCATTGCCGAGAATCTGCCCAGCCTTTTTCCCGTTGGAAACGTTCCAAATATTGACGACGTCATCTTTGCCCGTGCTTGCCAAGAGCGTCCGAGTATGGTTGAAGCTGAGCTTGCCGATGCCTCGGATATGGCCGATGATCGTGCGAGTCTTCTGGCCGGAAGCAATGTTCCAAATAAAAATTCTCGCGGACTCGTCCCCGCTCGCCAAGAATGTCCCATCGTCGCTGTACGCGATGGCATAAGCTGGCTGCGGATGTCCCTTAAAAGTCTTGTAGAGTTTGCGTCCGTTCGCATCCATAATTCGGACGTCGTTGCCTTCGATGGAGACGGCGAACTTAGAGCCCGTGGGGGCGGCCGCATAGGCGAGCGGCTTGATGCCGATTCCCTTTCCTGCAAGTTTGAGCGTGAGCCCTGACTGGAATCCAACGGCAAGAGCCGCGGCAGTTAAAATCATCTGTTCTTTGTTCCTCCCTGAACGATAGTGGGTTTCACCTTAATCGCTACTAGTATAGTGTCTCTAGACGCCAGATATTGGACGCGCGAAGCACTTGGCGTGTGCAAGAATCGGTCTGTATCGCATGAATCAAGCTCACCGTTTACTTGTGGAGAACTGGTCGGTCGACTATGGAGAGGGTCCGGAGCCATGTGTTGTCCCCCATAGTTGGAATCAGGACGTTTCGGTTGAATTTGAGGGACCCGTCCTTTATTCAACAACGCTAGAAGTCCCTCGCCAACCCCTCGTCTTGCGGTTCTACGGCGTCAGCTATCAAGCGAGGGTGTTCATCAACGGGGACCGGGTCTTGGTCCATCGCGGCATATGGGATTCGTTCGATGTCGATCTCGGGCCGTATGGCGGCTCCCGAATCGAGGTGCGGGTGGAAGTGATCAAGAACGGTGGCGATTCCTTTCCCGTCCGAGACGTCGCGAGCGGCTTTTTGCCGTATGTTTTTCAAACGTTCGGTGGCATTTACCGCGAGGTAGAAATGCTTCCGAAGGAGCAGGCTTCATATCCCGCTGCCGTATCTCGCGTGAAGGTGAACGGCGGCCGGATCTCGGTGGACGGACGGCCCTCTTACATTCGCGGCATCCTCCATTGGGGTTGGTACCCGGAACTTGGGCATCCCAATCCTACTGAGGAAGTGATTCGAACCGAGGTGCGCGCAATCAAGGCACGTGGGTTCAATCTGGTGAAGTTTTGCCTGTGGGTGCCGCCGCACCGGTATTTGAAGATTCTGCGCGAAGAAGAGATGGAAGCTTGGCTAGAGCTTCCCCTTTGGCAGCCGAGCGGCGAGGCTCATGCGCTCACCGGCATCGCCGACGAGCTCGAACAAATCGTTCGGCAATATCGACAGCACGAGAATATTATTTGCTGGACAGTAGGTTGCGAACTGAACTCAGACACGACTGCCGATTTCAGGCGGACCCTTCTTCAGATCGTGCGTAATCTCTCTGGCTGTCCCCTGGTGAAAGATAACTCAGGCGGAGCGGAAATGTACGGCGGCGACTTGCGAGAATTTGGCACCGTCGATGATTTTCACCCTTACTGCGATCTGCCCTTCTATCCTGGCGTGCTCGATTCGCTGCTGCCCGGACCCCGACCCAAGCGTCCGATGCTGCTGGGCGAATTCAACGACAGCGACGTTCATCGCGATCTTGCCCGAATCGGCGACGAGATGCCATTTTGGGCCAGCTCGATGCGAGAACTGAACGCGAAGGGCGTTCGTTGGCAGTACGATCTCCCCAGCCTCGTCACGCAAAATCGGTTTGCCACCGAGCCCCGGAAGAACCGCCACCGCTCGCTGATGGAGTCGTCGAGAGAGAAGTCGCTGTTCATTCGGAAGACCGTTCAGGAGTTGGTCCGATCCCACGAGGCGATCTCTGGATATGTGATTACCGGGCTGCGCGACACCCCGATCAGCAGCTCGGGATTTCTCGACGATTGGGGCGCGCCTCGCTTTTCCGCGGAGGAGTGCGAAAGCTGGAACGGCTCGACAGCGCTGTTTCGGATTCCTTCGCGCCGTCCGCCTTGGATCAACGGGGGAAACCGAGCCGGCTACGTCGATCTGTCCAATTTCTTTGCCGGTCAGGTGTTCTTCCGCATCGGTGTCCACACAACGGTCGGCGAGCGTGCGGGCCTTCTGTGGACCCTTCGGAACGAGATGGGCGAAGTGGTGGTTCGGGGAGGCGAAGATGAAGTTTCAGTGCCGCCGCTCGTGTCCATCGAGCTGGCGCAAGTCTCAATCGACCTCAAGCCGGGCACCTATGAGCTTTTCTGCGAATTCGGCGAAAACAAGAACCGCTGGCGGATCAACGTCTTCGAGCCCTGGACCGAAAATGACCTGTCCGGCTGGGGAGTTTCCGATTCTGCGAGACTTCTGGAAAGCCTAAAATTAGAGGGCGACCAAGCTTGGCTGCGGACTTCGCCAGCGCCCGAAGCTGAAGGGCCGGGAATTGTGCTTCTCACCGACGAGGGAACCTTGCCCTCGCCATTCTGGAGAGAATCTGCGTACGAATTCAGCGATGGAGCCTTTGGGCTCGCGGATCGGTGGGAGCGGCTCCTGCCGATCAGCGGAGACCGAGTGATCGATCCGAGTCAGCTTTCCGGCCCTTTTGAGACGATTATCAATCGGATCGACGCGCGGACCTACGAAGAGTATCCGGTTCTGGTCAAGACAGGAGATACCTACGTGACGACGCTTCGCCCTCAAGGTGGTTTGGGAGATCAGCCTTATGGAGTTCTTCGAAATCCGAGCGGTGCGGAACTGCTCAGAGATCTGGCGCGATCGCTCCATTAGGATCACCCGCCGATGCTTTTGGGCCAGCAATCTCCATCACCCGGTGCCAAATATCCTCCGGGGGCAGGTCGACCACGTGCAGGGGAATCACAATGGGAGCGCCGAAAAGTGCCTGCTGTAACTTCATGAGCCAAGCCACACCCTCTTCCTGGTTCTCAATGAACTGATTTACGTCCCCTGGCAAAATGCACAACTGGCGAAACCAGCTCGGACCGGTGAGCCAAACGCTCGACGTCTCCACCCATTTGGAACGTCCCGTGCGCGCGAGAGAAATATTGTCGAAGATTCCATGCTCGTCGATGATGAGGGCTGGTTCTTCGTTGGTAGCTCGGCGAAAAGCGAGAAAACCGCAGCATCCGCACGCGACCGCCAAAATCACCGAAATGGGCAGGATGATTACCTGGCTAAGACCCCCGATCCGCAGGGCAGTGCCCGCCAAAAGAAGCCAAATGAGGGCAGCGACGGTGCATCCTAGCCCGGTACCGATCAGGTTGCGTCGTTGTATTGGTATAGCTTTTTTCGGCATTCCTCTCCCTTCGTTACCGCCGGGCATCGTTAATGTGACTGTTCCGCACTCCTCGATTGTTCAGGTGCGGTCCCGTGAAACCGAGTTATATTACTGGGTACTGAAGCCATAGAGTAAGCCAAGTTTTGCCTGAGCTATGCAAACTGGGTACAACGGACCACCTGACCAGAAGGGCTCAAGCCTGCCGATGCCGATTGTGCCAGGAGATTTGAACCGGCATATTGTAGAATCGACCTCATATTATGAAAGTTGCCATCGTTCTTTCCCTCACCGGCTTATCGCTTCTCGTCTTGGCTGGGTGCTCGGGCTCAGGCGGTGCGGTGGCTGGCAATCCATTCTCGGGAGTGGTAAGCAAAGGTGCCGGAGTTTCCGGGATACCAGGAGATGCTTACAGCGCCGCCCTCTCATCGCGTGGCTCCGCACTGGCGTTTACGGCCTATGACAGCACGAATCCCGAGGTTTACAACGGAACCGAAACCGAATACACGGACAACATCGACGAAGAGGATCCCGAAGACATATTTGCAGACGGCTACCCCACCCACGATTACGTGCGCCTTATCTACGATCAGACGATGTCCGATTCGGCGATCTATTACACCTCGAACGGCTATGTGGATCCGGAAGGCAACCACTTCACGGGTGCTGGCCTTTCTCGGCTCACCGTAACGGGGACAATGTCCGCCGCGGTCGGTTTGCCTGATTCTGGCAGCTACCTCTGTGCGCTGATCCAAAACGGGCCTCTGTACGTTTATTCGGTATCAGCGAACCAAGCCACGATCGAACTTCGGAACCCGACGACCCTAGGCGTCACGGGCACCCGCAGCCTTGGATCGGGATTCTCGTTCGACACCGCGATCGATATGGAAGCCGCCCCAGAATCATCGAACTCGAACGTGATTCTCTACACCCTGGGCCTGAAGGACGGGAAGGCTCGAGTAGCCAGAACCTCAATGGACTTCAGCGGTATCGCCACCAGCACTCAAGTGGAAGTTGTCCTTCCCACGAATGAACTACCAGTGAGCCTCGCCGTGGATGATCAGTTCTTCTATGTTGCCTATTCCAATGCGGTTGCACACACGTCTCACATCGACGTGTACTCGCGAGTCGGCGCGGCCTTTCTTACCTCGTTGGTGAATGAGGATTGCCAGGAGATCACGTCGATCGCTTCGATTCACAGCGGTGGGAACTACGCTGTTTATGCGGATGCGCGGGAAGCTATACCATCGAGCGGCGCGTCCGTGTCGGCCCTGTTCAAGTTCGAATGATCGGACAAGTGCTCGGACACTTTCAGTCAAAGGGATAGAGAACTTCAATTACAATAAAGGTGTGAAGACAAAACTAGCTCTCAGCATATTAGTGCTTGCCGCCGCAGCCATTGCTGCCGCTCAGGCGGAAGATCCCGCACTTCGGCGCAGCGTGCAGGCGTTCTACACCCAAGGTGATCGGCTCGCCAGCGCTGGCGACTGGAAGTCCGTGCTTGGCATGTACTCGCCTAGTTTTGTAATGGTCGATAAACAAGGTGCGCAGACCGGCTATGCCGAATTCAAAAGCCATCTCCACTCCATGGAGGGTACGCGGGACATGAAATCGATCACTTCGGTCAAACAGGTCCAAGGCAACTCCCAAGAGGCGATGGCCTGGATTGAAATGACCTGGAATTTCAAGCTGAAGCAGGGCACCCGCTGGGTTGCGATGAAGAAAACCACTCGATGGACAGAAACTCTGAAAAGCACAGGAAATGGCTGGAAGATCACCTATGCGCAGGAGCTTCCAACCAATGAGCCGTGGAATTTCGGAGGTTAAGGCGCGATCGTTAGCCACTCATCCCAGTGAGTGGCTACCGCGAACCGCAGGTTGGCATACAAATCGATGGGCCGATCCGGCGGAGATCCAGCCGTAAATTGCGCTCCGCTGGAAAAGTCGATCGAAAGACCGTGACTGCCGCTGGACTGTGCATTGTGCCCTTCGGTCAAGACCGCTGAGCTCAGCGCAGTTCGGACATCTTGGGAAGCCGAAAGCACCTCGGGAATGGATGTGAGGCTTTCCAGATTAACGCAAACGTCTCCAACGTCGCGAAAGTGGCGATTTAGGCCGGCATCTTCCTTGTACGCTTGCGCCGTATCACGAACTTGAGGAATGATGCTCTGAAGATCATTCACATTGTCGATCAGCGCGTCGGCAAGTTGGTCCAATTTCGCGTCGAGTACCGTCAGTTGATCGACGTCCACGACGCTTTGACTGATGCGCAGCTGAGGCTGATTTGAATAGTAGTCCACGGTCTGAGTGACGATCTGGTCGGCTGCCTCTCGAGCTGTGATCAAGGGGTTCGTGGCCATTTCGCTGAAGATGAAATCGTATGGGTACCCTGCCCCAGGCGGGCTGTCTTCGCTGCCGACCATGTATTTCACCTTCCCTGTGAGTTCCGTTCCAACCTCAACCTGCTGCATCAAGCTGGCATCCCACGCGAGGATGTCGATCGGCTGGGTTCCTAGCGCGTCCGCCAACTGCCAGGTGTCGATATGATGGCCTGTCTCGCCGTCGTAGCTGATCCCCCGGGTGATCTCGTCGTCTTCACCGCCGCGCCGCTTCCAGCCATTTCCGTGGTTCCACATGACGAGACAATAATGGTCGGCTGGGAAATTGCGCATGCCATAGGAGATGAAGTCGGTAAGCGTCTGCGGACTGCCCATATCGACGCCCTTGCCCATATCCTGAAGGAGTCGGCTGTTGATGGCTGATGTTGAATCGTGTCGAATGAGGTAACGGCGAGTTCCGTCGAAGGTCGCAAAGGAGTTGACTTCCAAGGACTGCTTCCACTGGACGACGATTTTGACATCTGAGTTCGCGGGCAGACGCTCCATCTGATTCATATTGGTCAAGCTGAACGGATCGAGATCATTCGCTGCGTTCATGAAAACCAGCACCGTCCATTGATTCCGATGCGCCACTCCACCCCCTCCGCATCCAAAGAGGCTAAAGATCATGCAGGCGAGGCAAACGGAAAGGGCCAAGCGAACTCTCATTAGCAAGGTCCATTCTACAAAAAGACCGAGTTAGCCAGCGCTCTTGAGTGTGAGGAGGGTGATTTCTGGGGCGCAGAAGGTGCGCCATTTGAATCCAACCGTGCCGACGCCCCGGCTTACGTAAAGCGGCACATTCGCCTCAGGATAGAACCCCTTCAAATACTTGCGCGCACCCTTCGGAGTGTGGACGGCAACGCCGAAAGGAAGGCAAATTTGACCCCCGTGGCTGTGGCCGCTAAGTTGCAGGCTTACCGTCTGCGGCACGACATCCACGTCGTCTGGCTCGTGCATCACCGCTAACGTTCCGAGAAGATCGGGTTGGAACATGGGATCGTCGA
>JAEVZK010000154.1 GCA_023392285.1 Armatimonadota bacterium
AGCGGCCTCATCTTGGACTGGGGGGACTGACCCCCGCGAAATTCAAGCAGGGATTGCTTATGCAAACAGAAGAACAACAGGAGGCGATCCTAGGGGTCTAGGGTGGACCAGAAATGGGGACTAGTCACTCGGACTCATTCCGCAACAGCTTTCATGTCACTTAATGGTCGCCATGGCCTTGCGTCTTACGCGCCCTTGCTAGCAATTGGTTCTATTTTTGGAGCTATGACTCTTGTCAAGCAGAGTATGATTCCGCACGCGACTTGGCTACCTCTCCTTGGATTTTTGGCGTCGTCCGGTATAGACGGGGGGTGTGTCACTTGTGCGACCCACTATTCGCTGGCTGGATGGGCTCCGCTAATCTGTTGCATTCTCTTGCTAGGTGCTTCCGTTTTGTTCAATCTGGGCTCGCTGGCCCTACATTCTTATGTCCGTCGCTTGGCCCCTCTTACAGATCTGCATCTTCGAGCGTTTAATGGATGTTGCTGGGGACAGCAGCTACAAAGCCATAAGCTAGAGAGTTAGCTTTGCGAATCTACTTGACGCTGGTGCGGCCGAACATGCGCAGGATGGAAATGACGTCTTGGAAGCCCGAGATCTTGTTCATCACCTGCTGAAGATGGGCGGTGTCGGTGACTTCGATGGTGACTTCGATCTCGGCTGTCGAGTTGGGAAGCGTCTTAATCTTGGCGGCGGAGACGTTCGTTTTAGACTCGCCAAAGATGGTGGAGATGTCCATGAGGAGGCCTTGGCGATTGAGGGAAATGATCTTTAGATTGACGGCGTAAGACTGCCCGTCGGCTGGCCAGTCGTAGTGAAGCAGGCGTTCAGGTTCAGTGGTGAGATAGTTTTGCGCGTTTGGGCAGACTCGGCGGTGGATCATGATGCCGCGGCCCCTGGTGACGTAGCCGACGACTTCATCTCCTGGGATTGGGCTGCAGCACTTGGCGCGGTTGACCATCACATTGTCGACGCCGCTGGTGAAGAGGCCCACCTTCCCCTCTTTGGTGCGTTGGGTTTGAATCTGATCGGGATTCGGCTGCTCTTGCACGAAGCCGCGCAGCTTGTTGACGACGTTCTGAACGCTCGCAAGTCCGGTGCCGATCTTGGCGAGCACGTCGGTTCCATTTTCTGCGCCTTCGATCTGCTTTGCGACTTCGTTGAGTTTCTCCTCGCCGAGATAGCCTCTTGGGTCGAGGCCCTGTACGCGAAGTTCTTTATCGAGTGCTTCTTTGCCTCGCGCAGCGTCGGAATCCTTGCTCTGCTTTCGGAAGTAGGCCCGCAGTTTATTTCGTGTGTGTGCGGAGGAGATAAAGTGCAGCCAATCGAGTGACGGCTGACCATTCGAGCGGGTGATCGCCTCGACGACGTCGCCATTATTGAGGCGCGTACTCAGCGGCACCATGACGCCGTTCACCTTTGCGCCGACGAGGGTGAGTCCGACTTTCGTGTGAACTCGGAAGGCGAAATCGACCGGAGTCGAGCCGCGCGGAAGATCGATCACGTCTCCCTTCGGGGTGAAGACGAAAACCTGCTCGCTGAAGAGATCGGTCGACAGGGAACGCAGGAAATCGCTGGATGAGCGGGCATCGCTGGACCAGTCGAAGAGCTGCTGCCGGAGGGATTTGAGTCGCGAGCTCTCGTCGTTTGCGGTATTCGATCCTTCCTTGTAAGTCCAGTGCGCCGCGACGCCATATTCGGCCACCTGGTGCATCTCGACGGTGCGAATCTGAACTTCAAGCGGACTTCCATGGGGACCGACGACTTTCGTGTGCAGGGATTGGTAGCCGTTCGCCTTCGGCTTGGCGATATAGTCGGTGAAAAGCCCGGGAACGGGTACCCACATTTCATGAACGATGCCGAGCGCGACGTAGCAGTCGTTCAGATCCTGAACGATGATACGCAGGGCAAGCAGATCGTAAATTTCATCAAATTCGATGCCTTGCTTCACCATCTTGTTGAAGATCGAGTAGAGGTGTTTGGGGCGGCCCCGAATATCGACAACTTTGATGTGCCGAGCCTGAAAGCGCTCTTTGAGTCTGACCAGTGCCTCGTTGAGCTCCGTTTCCCGTTGCTTTCGAGTCTTGGAGACGAGCTCGCTGATCATCTGGAACTCTCGCGGGTGGAGATGCTTGAAAGCGAGGTCTTCAAGCTGCCATTTGACCTGCCAGATGCCAAGCCTTGCAGCGAGCGGGGCATAGACATCCAGGGTCTCATTTGCGATACGCGACTTACGTTCGGGCGAGAGTGAATCGAGGGTCTGCATGTTGTGCAGCCGATCTGCCAGCTTGATGACCATCACGCGAAAGTCTTTCGCCATCGCGAGAAGCATCTTGCGGAGGCTTTCGGCAGCGCGGGTGGTCTCCGCGGAGGCGCGTTGGCGAGCGGTCAACTCGCCGGCTGGACTAAATTTTAGCTTCGTGACGCCTTCGACCAAGTTCAAGACGCTTTCGCCGAAATCCCGCTGAATCTCTTCCGCGGTCACTCCCGTGTCTTCGATGACATCGTGAAGGATCGATGCGACAATCGTGTCGTCATCCATGCGTAGATCGGCGAGAATTTGGGCGACCGCAACTGGATGGACGATGTATGGATCTCCGCTTACGCGGGCTTGGCCGGCATGCGCCTTTTCGGCGATGTAATAGGCGTACCGGATCTTCTTGATATTGGCGTCAGGGCGCTGCTCACGCACCGTTTCAAGGAGGGCGTGAAGATTCTCGGGATCTTCCCAATCCTGGCTAATCTCGTAAGCAACCATCGTTGTCTTGCCGAAGGGGTCAAGCGACGGTGATTGACCAATGTGGCCCTAGATACCCTTAGTATACGCCGAGCGTGCTAGTTTTCCTCTGTAGGGCTCATCTTAAGGGCTGAAACGATGAGGAGCAGCCATCCCCCTAGGAAGCAAAGTCCGCCGATCGGGGTAATGGCTCCTAATATCCGGGTGCCGGTGAGCGAGAGCGCGTAAAGAGAGCCGCTGAAGATCACGATGCCGGCTACGAAGAGCGGTCCGATCCACTTGTGCAGCTTCCCGTAGTTTGCAGCTACGAAGAGGAGGGCCAAGGCGTGGATCATCTGATACTGAACGGCGGTTTGGTAGATCGCCAGCATCTCGGGTGAAATCTGGTCGCGGAGTGCGTGAGCTCCAAACGCACCAAACGCGACGGCGAGGAAACCGCAGACCGCGCCGATGAGGAGGAGGAGCCGGTTCACCTTTCAAGCATGACAGACCGGCGGGCGTAGAATGGTGGTGATGATTCGCCGCGCGTTCACGCTTATCGAGTTACTCGTGGTGATCGCGATCATCGCCATCCTTGCGGCGATCTTGTTTCCGGTGTTCAGTCAGGCGAAGGAAGCTGCGAAGAAGACGGCGTGCCTTTCCAATCTGAAGCAGATTGGGCTCGGCTTTACAATGTACTTAACGGACAGCGATGACCTGCTGCCGGATCGGCGCGATCTGAAGACGAGTCTTGGCTACAAGCCTTGGTCGAGCTGGCCGACGAGCGATCCTCGCGGCGGATGGGCGCTGCAGATTCTGCAGCCGTACCTGAAGTCTCGCGATCTCTTCACTTGCCCGAGCTTGAAGGGGGGCGTTCTTGCCGAGGCGGTTCAGGTGAAGCAAACTCTGCCGGAGGGGATTAGCCGGTATTGGCTGTGGCGCTTCGATCGGCCCGATGATCCGGTTCCACTCGACAACTTTTGGGGCAAGTCGCCAGATCAATGCGTGTCCGATCTGCAGGCCTCGGGCAATCCACAGGCTGGCAATCCGGAAGGCGTGGCAGATGTGGAGCTTGCCGTCGATCCTTACTTCCCCGCCACGATTCCAACGGTGGAGGCTCAGCTTAAGGGGAAGACGGCGCATACCGGTGGGCGCAACCGGCTGTTCCTCGATCTGCACGCGAAATGGATGCGCGACCCGCGCACGCAGTAGCATAGGGCGATGCGCCTGTTCATCGGCATCGAAATTCCTGTCCAAGCTCTCGAGGAGCTGATCGAATTTAAGAAGGGATTGGCTGAAGCCATTCAAAAGCAGGGTGTGCGGATGGTTGCGGACGCCAAGCTCCACTTGACGCTGCTTTTTCTTGGCGAGGTCTCCTCGGAACGGGTCGATGATCTGATATCGGTTCTCGGGAGCCTGCGGCAAGAGACGTTTAGCCTGAGGTTGAGCGGGGTGGGCGGCTTCCCTAGTGCGGACCGTCCACGGGTTGTCTGGACGGGAGTGGACGGCGAGATCGATAGCTTGCGCGAGCTACAGCGAGGCATCGCGGAAGCTGCAAAGGATTTTGGCGACAGTCGTGAGGAGTCTGACTACACTCCTCACGTGACGCTCGCGCGGATTTCTCCTGGATCGAGGATTGTCGGACGCGCTATAAAGGGGCTGAGCTTTGAGAGCCACAGCCCTTTTCAAGTTAGCCAATTCGCCATCTATCATTCACGGCCGGATGGCACTTATGAGGTGATCTCAAGGTTTCCGCTCGCCTAAGGCTATCTTCGGCGGCGCAACATACACGCAAAGCCGAGGGCCAGGGCCGCACATGAGAAGGGTTCGGGCACGGGATTGCTTGGCGCAGATGGCTCGCTGTCGTTGAAAGCTGGGGCGAAGCTGAGTCCGTTCCAGGTGTCGGTTGCCAGTGTGGTTGTGAGCAGGCTCGATGAACCGAATGACCAGCTCGAAGGCAGACTCGTGCCGTCGGCAACGTAGTAGCCCCAAAATCCGGAGGTGAACCAGCCTGCCGCGTAGTGGTCGCCGCGATCGATTGCGTGCGCATCTTCCCCGCTGCCGGTTAGGTGCAAACCGTCCCCCGCTTGATCCCAGCCGAGGCCGAAAATCGTTTGGGGGCCGCCGCCTCCTTCTACGCGGCTCAGCCTCGGGTCCGAAGTCATGATCGAATTGAGCATGTCGAAGCCGGTCGCGCTGCCCGACCAGCGGAAGCCGAAGACGAGGCTTTCGGGCTGAACGCCGTCGTTCCAATCAATAACCAAAGCGGTTTGGTTCGAACCTGAGCCGGACCACTCCGTAATGTCAGCGAAACCGAAGGCGGAAGAAAGTGCGGCGAGGGCGAGAGACGAGAGAGTAAAGAGTGTTTTCATGATTTAGTTCAGGTCGAAGAGATCGTCAGTTGTGAGGTCGCCGTCGCCATCGACGTCGCCCAAGTTGTTCGTTGTGAAGTCTGCGGAATGGAAGCCTGCGCCAAAGTCGGAGAGGCGAATGATCGGCTTACGCGAGCTCGCGTGGCCGTCGCACCAGACCAGCTTCCCCGATCCGTTGTGCCGGCCCTGAAAGCCGGGAAAGTTTTGGGAAGGAGGATCGAGGTATGGGTTTCCTTCCAAGGTGGGTTTGGAGTACTGCCAGTTGTTCATCCTCGCGCTGGAGCCGAAGCAGACGGTGGCGGCAACGTTGCCGATGGCGGAGTAGTTCACGCTCGTGTGGTAGCCGAGATAGAAGTAGTTGTAGCCGTACCCAGTCAGGCCGGTAGAGGTTCGCAGGGTACGGGGGAAGGAAGGGTCGGACTGAATGCCCTTGGAACGGGTGTACACGTAAAGCGGCCCCTTAGTCTCGTCGAGCGCCTGTGCTACCGGATCGAACTGACCCCACCACCAGTTCTGCAGGCCGTTGGGGCCAGCGGTGTATGCCAGCAAGAGCTCTCCGTCGTCATCGTCGGCATACATTTGCCATGCAAGGCCGAGTTGCTTCAGATTCGACAGCGAGGTAGTTCCCTTCGCTGCTTCCTTCGCTCGCGCGAGGACGGGGAAAAGAATGGCGGCCAAAATCGCGATGATCGCCATGACGACGAGCAGTTCGATTAAGGTAAACGCAGATTTCATCTATAACCTCCTGGGAGGTCATCGGCGAGAAAGTCGGGAGAGGATCGCCGAAGAGGTGGCGATTACGCTCCACCTAATGCTCGTAGGTGACCAATCGTCATCCGCCAAACGGGCATTCGGGCTGGAGTTGGAAACTCATCACCGTTGCGGCACAGCGCCGGATTCACACCGGACTTCCCCCGCGCTTCGACCGCGTTAGCGGCCTAGGCAGATCGCACGATTATACCCGCCGCTCGGGATTCGTCATCCCGAGTTCGAAAGAGGGATCTCATGGTCGGTGATGATTGCTCCTTGAGTAGCGGGCTTCCGTGTGGGAGGGTGGTTGGAAGTCTGAGCAATACACCTCAACAGTCAGGTTCCTCGGGCGCGCTAGGGCTTGCTCGGAATGACGAACAATCCGCATCAGGTTCCTCGGGCCCTAGGGCTTGCTCGGAATGACGGCTAGGACCCCCAACTCACAACCGTCATCCCGAGTTCGAGCCGACCTTCGGCTCGAAAGAGGGATCTGATTGTAGTTGGTGCTCGTTAATTCAAAGGCTGCCGGGTGTGGAGCAGTGGTCGAAGTGTAAGCGATGCACCGCTACAGTCAGGTTCCTCGGGCGCGCTAGGGCTTGCTCGGAATGACGGCTATTACCCCCAACTCACAACCGTCATCCCGAGTTTGAGCCGGCCTTCGGCTCGAACGAGGGATCTGATCGTAGTAGGTGCTCGTTAATTGAGATGTTGCCGAGTGTGGAGCGGTTGCCTGAACC
>JAEVZK010000014.1 GCA_023392285.1 Armatimonadota bacterium
CCTACGACGACGTGACCGTCGCTCCTGGTTGGGAGGGAGGCTACAACGGCGTCCTCATCCGGTACGGCGACTTTCTTAAAGAAATCGCACCGAACTATCAGGCAGTGGTCGCTGATTTCAATCAGCCCATGGTGGACATGCTCAAGCGTGCCAACGGCATAAACACCCAAGCCGCACGGCAGATCATTCCAGACAGAGTCCATCCCTCCGCGGCCGGGCACATCGTGATGGGCGCAGCCCTGCTTAAAGCATGGAACGCACCTTCCATCGTGTCGTCGACCTCCATCGACGCAACCACAAGCAAGGGATCCATCGAGAATGGTCAAATCCGGGACGTTAAAAAGACAAAGACCGGGTGGACTTGGCGATCTCTTGAGAACGCTCTCCCCCTCTACTTCTGGCGAGCAAACGACCAGGTCGCTCTAGTCCTCAAGAGTTCGGACGTCGAGAAGGACCTGAACAACGAGACGGTGACGGTCAAGGGACTGCCAGCGGGCAAATTCGCCCTGAGCATAGATGGAGAGCGCGTGGGTTCCTTCACCGGCGATCAACTCCGCTCCGGAATCAATTTGGCTCAGCTCGACACGCCCATGATGCGGCAATCGATGAGTATCTTTACGTTGACTGATCGCAGACAAAATCTGCAGTGGACCATGTGGCGCAAGCTGGTGGTCGATCTAGACGGCTATGGCCTCGACAAGCGGCAAGGCGCGATCGATGCGATGAAGCGACTGGAAAACGAGATCGTTCAAAAACAGCGCCAGATGGCCCAGCCAAAGTGGCACACGTTCGCGCTCGATCCAGCCTAGCAAGTTCAAGCCAACTTCGAAGGAGGGCGAACGTTCACCGTTCGTCCCGACCCTGCAAAATCGATGTTGACCCTCCAGATGTCTTCGTCGGGAAGGAGCCCGTCTGCGCGATCTGGCCATTCAAGAAGGATCAGGTGCGTCTCAAGATAATCTTCGATCCCGATTCCCTGATACGATTTGACCCGATATAGATCGGCATGGAGCACGGGAGGATCGGTATCGAAGACCTGCAGTAGGTTAAAAGTTGGCGAGCGCACGCCTTCTTTGAACCCAAGCGATTCCAGAACTCCACGAACAAGCGTTGTCTTCCCTGCTCCGAGCGGTCCTGCCAGGTAAACCACTTGTCCGCGACTCCATCTTTTGGCAAGTCGAGCACCGATCGACCTCATGTCCTGTTCCGTCGCCGCCTCTAAGCGCTCCCACATTGCGTTGAGTGTGGCACGAATCTCCGTAGCTTGACGCTGTCTGCCGCGTATCATTAGAGGCCATGAGATTTCTCCTCCTCGTTTTGCTTTGCGCCTTGATCCCCAGCGTCAGAGCAGACGATCTTACACGCTTCGTGGAGAATGACCGAGCTATTGGCTCAAACGCTTGGCAAGACGTGAAGGATCGCGTGAATGAGAGTCTGGAGATCCTGATTAAACAGGGCCAGCTCGCGAAGACGCCGAAGGCTCTCGTTCAGACTGCTTCCAAATTCGACCGGGCGGCAAGGAAGAACGACGACGGCTTTGCAACGAGCTTTAGTTGGGTCGATATCACCTCCGCGACCACCAAGCAGTTCAAAGTGGTATGCGCCGCCTATGGCCCAGTTGGGCGAGTCGTCATTCAGGATGCGTCTGGACAGAATATCGCGCTGCCGGAGTTGCAGTTCATGGATCAGCGGCATCCTTCAGTGCTATTGCTTAACGATGATTCGGTGGTGATCGCGTCAACCTTTACGCGGGATGCCGGTTTTCGAGAAAACACCCGACTCTCTTTCATTCGCCTAGGCTCCTCACCCAAGCATATTCAGAGCATGGACTTTGAGCACACGCTCGATTGGGGCGGCCCCAGGGTTTTAGAGGGCCAAATCGTTGTCTTTAGCATTGATTCGCCGAAGGCGTTCTTCGTTCCTAATACTGATCCGATTTTGAAACACCGCAGGGTGTTCAAAGTTTCGGCTGGACAACCGCAACTGATCTTAGACGACCCGCAGGATCGAGCTCTTCGAGTGCTTGATCGTTGGATGGACGAGGCACGCTGGGTCAAGGAGCCCACCGCAATGCAAAAGGTGTTGCGGAAATTCTTGCCTGAGGTGGAAATGATCGATGATCATCGCATCCAGGAATATGGCGATGGCAGCGTTGCCATCACGATGGTTGGCTCCAACGGCGAAGTGAGGTTCGCGCTAAAGCCAGTCGGAAAGACTTATAAGGTGACGAAGGCAGAGGGCAAGGTACGCTGAATCTATGCAACGCGGCTTTGATTTGCTGCAAAAGGATGCGGGGGCTGCCCTCCTCATCCTCTCCACCATCATGATGATCGGGTTCATTATTGCGGGTGGCATGTGGATGAGCATCCAGGAGAAGAAGGACCGAGAGAAGGAACAGCAGCAGAAGCCCCACTAGGTCACTTGGGCCAACGCTGGCGCCTTAACCGTCGTATTGATAATGAGAAGCGTGAACAACATCCCCGTCGAAGTTCGACTGTTCCCGCCTCACGCCCGTCCTCACGGATAAGAAACATGCATCAGGCACCCTTGCCTCAAGAATATGTCGATCTCTCACCCGAAGAGGTAAACATTCGCATCGAAGCCGCCAAGCGATCTCTCGGCGACAAGCTGGTGATCCTCGGCCACCATTACCAGCGAGACGAAATCATCAAGCACGCCGATTTCCGCGGCGACAGCTACAAGCTGGCCAAAGATGCGGCTGCGCATCCAAATGCCGAGTTCATCGTTTTTTGTGGTGTCCATTTTATGGCGGAAAGCGCCGACATTTTGACTCCGCAGCATCAAACGGTGATCTTGCCAAACCTTGCCGCCGGCTGTTCGATGGCAGATATGGCGAACCTGTTTCAGGTGCGAAAGGCTTGGGCCGACATCGAGCGAATTCTTTCGGAGGCGCGTGTTGCCGTGGGCTCCGGAGGATCCGAGTTGATTCATGAACCGGCACGGGTTGTCCCAGTGACATACATCAACTCGGCTGCCAATATAAAGGGTTTTGTCGGCGAGCATGCTGGAACCGTCTGCACATCCACGAACGCTCCCGCTGCCGTGAAATGGGCTCTGGAAAAAGGCGACAAAGTCCTTTTCTTTCCGGACCAGCATTTAGGTCGCAACACCGGCGTAAAGCTCGGGTACGACCCTGAACGGGACATGATCCTTTGGGATCCATTCAAGCCCCTCGGCGGAAATACGCCGGAGCGAATTCGCGAAGCCACGTTTATCTTGTGGAAAGGACACTGCTCCGTACACCAGCGCTTCACGGTCGAACAGATCAAGAAGGCCCGCGAGCAATATCCGGGAATCAAAATTTTGGTGCATCCAGAGTGTCCGCTAGAAGTTGTGGAAGCCGCCGATCTTTCGGGCTCAACCGAATTCATCATTCGTACGGTCGAGCAGTCAGAACCGAACAGCAAGTGGGCGATCGGGACGGAAATCAATCTTGTCAGCCGTCTCGCCAAGTCGCACTTCGATAAAACTATTTTTTGTTTGGATTCGCAAATCTGTCCTTGCTCGACGATGTACCGGATCCATCCGACTTTCTTGCTTTGGGCGCTGGAGAACTTGGTTAATGGCGTGGTCGTCAATCCGATCAAAGTCCCTGAACGGGTGGCTCTGTATGCAAGGCAAGCGCTCGACACAATGCTGGCGATTCCGCTTTCTTGATCTGCCTAAAAGATCACAACTCGGCTCGTGATGCGACATCCTCACGAAATACATTGTCCCATTACGTGCGATGCGTTTAGCAATTTGAAGGACATGATCCCCTTGTATGTTGGCCGACAATTGTTTTGTGGATGGCGTCTCAATGGCGGGCCAACTTAGCCCTTCGGATATTCTGGAGCGACTTCGCGTGACCGGCAAGGTGGCGGACTCTAGCTACGATCACTTAACCAAGATCGCAGCCGATGTCCTGGACTGCGAGGTCTCGGCCCTTAAATTAGCGGGAAAGCGTAGCCTCTGGTTCGCTTCCAAGGTCGGCACTAATTTAGAACAGGTCGATTGGAATCATTCCTTCTGCGCCCACACGATTCAGAGCTCCGATCCTTTGATTGTCACCGACGCTAGGGTGGACGAGCGCTTTAGCCATCTGGACTTGGTTCGGGGCGACGCAAGGCTTTGCTCGTATGTAGGAGCACCGGTCACTTTGAGGGGCACTCGTATTGGAGCCCTTTGCGTGGCTTCTCCAGAGTCACGATCCTTCTCGCCAAAGAAAATCGAAATCCTTCGGGAGCTCTCAATGCATGCGTCCGAGTTGCTTGAAGCGAAGGCGCAACAGTTGGAATTGATCGAGGCCCGCGAGGACTTCCAATTAGCGACGAATGAAGCCCAACGCAACATCGAGTTTGCCTTGCATGCTGCCAGGCGCTTCGATCAACTGTTCCAGGCAGTTCCTGTTGCGTGCTACAGCTTCGACCGTGACGGGTACATCCAAGAGTGGAACATGGCAGCAACGCTGCTTTACGGATTCAAACCGGAAGAGGTTGTGCTTCAGTCACTTTTCCAAACGATCGTTCCCCCTGAGCGTGCAACCGAGGCACGACGAGCCATGCGAGCCGTCCTGCAAGGTCGAACCTTCCACCACATCGAATGGACCGATCGCAGCCGTGACGGCCGAGAACTGCAGGTGGTTGGAAATTCCTTTCCGCTCTACTCTCCCTCTGGGGAAATTGTCGGCGGAGTGAATGCCATCACAGATATTAGTGATCGAGCACTTGCGGAGCGGCTCATTCGGGAT
>JAEVZK010000027.1 GCA_023392285.1 Armatimonadota bacterium
GCGCCATGTGGGGCACGGGCACGATCGAGGATCTCCGCGCCATCTGGGGAGAGCGGGCTCTGTGGGGCAATGCGATCTGCAACGGGCGCGCCTTGTGGGGGAACATGATGGCGCCGAAAGTTGGCCGCGCCATGTGGGGTAATGACTTCTGGGATCGAACGACGATCAAGTACATCAACACCGGTGGCTTAGATCTTTCGAGCGGATCGGTTTCGATTCTAGGTGAGAAATGAACCCCCGCTCCCGGTTGAAGGGGAAGCGCAAAGTGATCTGGGGTGAGTAGACAAAGAAAGAGGAGGCGTTAGCCTCCTCTTCTTTTTTAGACCGTTGTGGGTCGCTTCCGACGTCTGAGTATGAGCGCTCCCAACCCGAGGGCGACGAGGGTGGCCGGCTCCGGCACGGTAGCAAATCCGCTTCCAGTCAGGAAGTATGCGCCCATGTTAAAGTAGCGAGCACCGGGCTCATAGGAAGAGATGTACGTGCCGTAGCTGGAAATTTCCGCGACGTATTCGCCCGCGGCCAGCGAACCCGAGTACGTGTGCTTTAGGGTGGAGGCACTCTCCCGTCCGACTCCGACTAAGTTACCGAGCGGATCGAGGATGCGGAGGACGGATCGCATGGTCGCACCTGGATCGGCGACACCTTCTTGCAGTAGCGAATTGCCATCGTTCACGGTTAGGACGATGGGGCCGCCCGCGACGCTGAAGCGGAAATAATCCTTGGTATAAGCATCGGAATCACCGACTGAGTTTCCGGCGCTGTACCCTCGGGAAGCCTTCGGCATGATCCAACCCTTTGCGACACCGGACTTGATGGTGCCGTTCGGATTCAGGGTCAAGGCAGAGGCAGTGCCGAAGGTGTGGCCGATGCCATCATCCAACAGCGGTCCCATATTGGTGTTGGACAGCAATGTGGAGACATCGTTCAGGTTGCCGTACCGGCTTCCAACTCGCCAAGTGCCGCGCTGGGAGGTGTAAGTGGTGCCCATGATGGGGGCGTAAGAGCCGTTGCCGCTCGCGCCATTATTGTTGCTATATCCTCCTCCATTCGCTTCGTCACGCTGATGGTTGAGGCTAAGGCCGTGTCCATCTTCGTGAATTCCCGCGGCGGCCATGCCTTGAGCGCTGGTTCCCGAGCCGTTGACGGGAAATACCCAATTGGTGTGGAAGCCGGAAGCGACATTCGCGCTTTGGGCGGTTCCGACATACGAGACGCCTCCAGATGCACCGAACCAGTTGTAGGTGCCGCCAAACTGGGTGTGCATGAAGTAGCGCTTCTGGTCGTAGAGGGCCTGCCGCTGAGCGCCAGTCAAGCCTTGACCGGGATCGACGGTGGTGACGTTGATGTTGAAGCCTGCATAGGCATTGGCAAAGCGTGCCCATGTGTCACGAATTGCCGCCTTCTCGCCACTTGAAAAGGAGGAGGCATTCCCATCGGTGTCGTACGCTGGGACGATGCCCGGCTTGGCTCCGGTCTGGCCCCATTCTCCGGTGTGCTGTTGTCCGTTATAGACGTTTACGACGTTTCGATAGTCGATGCCAGCGAAATCGAGAAACAGAGTGTAGGTTGCCCCCGGATTGCTCTCGTAGACGGGCACATTCAGTTGAGCGAATGAGACAGATGCGAGTGCCAGCAGCGACAGAGTCGCGAGCTTTCGGTAGGGGCGCATATTGTAAGATGCGACGCCCGCACCTTCATGAAAAGTTCATCGAGCTCCCGAATCTGGGCTGAGGAAGATTGGAGCGATGGAGTGGCTGCCGCACTAGGATTCGAACCTAGGACCCGCTGATTAACAGTCAGCTGCTCTACCACTGAGCTATGCGGCAAGGCGAGGAATTGAAATTATACCTACGTCTGATCTTCGGCGCAAGGCCAGCAGATCTTCATACCTGCGGGCCTCAATGTTCCCAAAGCCGATAAAATTTGAGGGAGCTGAGGTGGCCTTTCCCCATGAGAATGGTGTTGTTCTGCTTCACCATCCTCGTTGCAGTTGCGATCGGATCGACGGTTCCCAGGTTTCGAGAGAAAGTCGGGAACATGGAACTGAGGATCACGAGTGCCATGCGGTGACCTTTTCCGAATTCGTGAGCAAAATCCCAAGGCGTGATTTCCGCTCGATAAGTCCGGCCGGGCACGAGGGGCTGAATCTTGTCCATTCCGGCAAGATAGGAGGCGCGGATTTTCCCCGGCTGCCCGAGCAGTCGCATCTCACCGTTCGGAGCGATATCGATAATCATGGCGAAGAAGTCTGTGTTGACGGCTGACGATCGGAAGTAGAGGTTCAGGCTAAATGGGGACGAGATCGCAGTCTTCTTCGTGAATGGCTGGGACTTGAAGACCAGAGCGCCTTTGAGGTCGCTTGGCTTCACGAGGGTTTCATCTGAGCCGCTAGCCTTGCCAAGGTACGAGTCGGGAATCTTGACGTCTTTGGCAGGATCGTAAACGTATGACTTTGAATTCGACGGGCCAGGGCGGCTGGTAAGTGATCCCGGAGCGAGGTAGAGGGTTTGCGCGGGAGTGGACTTTGAGGGCCATCCATCCAGGTCGATCCATTTGTTCGCGCCAGTGACGAAAAGCTTCACGTGGGCCATCTTCTCCAGCCGCACCGACTTGCCCTTTAGCCACGTGTCGAACCAGCGGAGAAAGATGCTGTCGAGGTCGATGATTGCGGAGTCGCCGTATTCCACCTTGCCGATGCTGCGGGTTGTGTTGAATGCATGAACCCAAGGGCCGAAAATAATCCATTGATCTGTTCGACCCAATTCTCGCATGCGATTCCAGTTGATGTGAGTGCCGATCTCGTCACCGTCCCAAATGCCTGAGATGTGGAGCGCGGGGACCTTTGCTTGATCCAGATGCTCGGTGAAGTCCCAGCCCTTCCACGATTTCAACGTGGATCGGGTGAGCCATTGGTCAAAGAACTTGAGATCCTGGCCAAGCACTGCGTCATCGACCTTGGAAAGCGGGAGGGTCACCAGCTTCTCGGGATGAGGCAGGACTCCCTTGATCGAGGAAAAATCGGTGTGGCGGTCCGCGACGATCTTGGCCCACCAGAGGTTGAGATAGAGCCCGAACACGCCGTGATCGTAGGGGATGTTGCGCATCGCGTCAGGAGGGGATACCTGCGGAACGATGCATTTGAGGGCGGGCGGATGCAGCACTGCGGCCGCCCATTGAACGTATCCAGCATAGCTGCCTCCGATCATTCCGACCTTCCCGTCGCACCAAGGTTGTCCGGCCACCCACTGGATCGTGTCGTAGCCATCCGGACCTTCGTGAACGAAGGGATCCCAGACGCCGCCGCTGTCTTCTCGCCCGCGGCAATCCTGGACCACGTAGGCATAGCCGCGAGTTGCGTAGAAATTTCCGCCGGGGGCTTCGGATGCTCGACCGTATGGAGTTCTGACGAGGATAGCGGGATGCTTGGCGTCATCATCCGGTCGAATCACGTCGCACACGAGATCGACGCCGTCTCGAGTTTTCATGTGAACCGCGCGATCGATCTTAACCTTGTAAGTTGCTTGGCTTAGCTCGGGAAACTTTGCGATAGGATCGGCGAAGATGGATTCCCAGCCTTCTCGGACGAACCGCAGGTGTTGAACCGGCACTTCTTCGGCGACGACTCCGTTTTTGTCATCCAGTGCCAGCTCAATTCGCAAGCCGGAAACTTCGACGCTGAAGGCCCGTGCCTTAAGGGTCTTGCCAGCCACGGTAACGCTCTTCGGTTGGAGCACCGTGATCTTGAGGGGCAGTACTACGCCGGCATCGACAAAGTAGGCAGGCAATGAGATTGACTTCAAGGCTGGATTAGCTTTGATTTGCCTTTCCGCCAAGATCAGACTGCTTGCGAAGAGTTGAGGATGTAGGTTGCCGGCAAGCGCGCCCGTCGTGTCTTTCCATGCTGCGGAGCTCGTCTTTCCTCCCGCTACAACCGACACTTTTCCGTTTTCGTAGGTCACCGTGGAGTGGCCGGTTGGCGCTTCTGAATCGGCTTTTGCATCGATCAATAAGCCTTTAGCGAGATGGCCAGAGACGGTGCTGGACATCTTGATCGCGCCTAGCTGCATCTTGCTCTCGGAGGAGAAGCTGCCATCGGCAGAGCGGGTGAAGACGTTTTCTCCGACGGGTGCGCCACTGATCTGAATCACCATGCGGGCCGATTCTTGGCACGTGGCCAGGGCGGTCAAGAGCAATGCAAAAAATGTGAGCGTTCGACGCATTACGCATTCATTATTGCGCTTCTGTAGTTCCTCGGCAACAAGACGTTAAACTGAATCGGTGAAGCCCCTGCTCGTCGTCGATGGCGATAACCTCGCGCACCGCGCCTACCATTCCACACCGAAGACAGTTCTCGGCCCGGACGGGAGTCCGATCAATGCCTTTGTAGGCTTTTTCAGCATGCTCTCGCGAGTTTGGGCGGAGGAGCGGCCGCGAGGGATCTTCGTCGCGTGGGATACCTTGGGCGTGAAAACGTATCGCGACGAGCTATGGCCGACCTATCAAGGAGGCCGGGTTTTTGAGCAATCGATTCGAGATCAATTGGAGGCCTTTCCCGACCTGTGCCGTGCTTTTCGGTTTGGCGTGGGGAAGCAGGCGGGCTATGAGGCGGATGACTTAGGCGCGGCGGCCGTTCATGCGGAGCTCGCGCGCGGCGGAACTTGCTTGCTATACACGAGCGATAAAGACAACTATCAACTGGTTAACGAATTGGTGACGGTTATCTCTCCCAAGCGAGGTCAGCGGGAGCTGGAACGGATCACGCCTCATGACGTGGTCGCGCGGTTTGGGGTTCTTCCCGAGCAGGTGCCGGAATTCAAGGCTCTGGCGGGAGATGCTTCGGACAAGATTCCGGGTATAAGAGGTATCGGCCCGAAAGCAGCGGCTGCGCTCCTTTTGAGCAAAGGCTGCTTGGAGGATGTCGTGGAGGGCTGGGCGGAAGCCGATCGGGAGCGAGCGCTGCTCTTCAAGAAAGTGTGCACGATGCAGATAGATGCGCAAGTCGAATTGCCGGAGGGAGCGCCTGACTGGGCGGCGGGCGCTGATGTGTTGAGGAAGATCGGAGCGAATACGCTGGCGGATCGTCTGGCGAAGCTGGAGGAAGAAGAATGAACTCGATCATGGTGATCGCGCCCTATAAGTACCTCGGCATGTGGGTGTTCGATGACGACGCTAAGGATCTGCTGAGAGAGCCCTTTGTGGGTGGAACTGACGAGATCATCGACCTCTTGACAGCAGGCATCGAAGACGCGGACAAGGGTTTTCGGCTCGTCTTCGCGAGTTCTCCTTTTCCAGACTGTCAGTTCAAGTTGATTTGGCAGCGGGAGGAATTGTCGGGCAACACTTATTTATTGGAGGGCACCGAGGCGGAAGGTTGGCTCTGTCCGGCTCTCTTGAAGTACTTCGACTCGGCTCCCCAGACCATTTACTTCAAGGTAGAGCCTCTGGCGCAGTGATTTTCCCGCGGGTTGCGGGAAGCTACAATCAGTTATGCAGCTCGAATACAGGCTTTTGTCCGAACCCGAAGTTTCCGATCTCTTGGAAGAGCGTAGCGGTTGGTCAGTCGCAGATGGGAAGCTCACGCGGGTGTTCGAGTTTAAGACTTATAAAGATGGCGTGGTCTTTTGCTCGGCAGTGGCTTACATCGCCGACAAGCTGAATCACCACCCCGACATTCAACTCACCTACGGAAAGGTGGAGATCTCGGTTAACACGCACGACGTCGGCGGGCTGTCGCCCTATGACTTCGAACTGGCCAGGCGGATCGACGCGCTCTAGCGGCTCGACAGTATAATCTTCGGGTGAGCAAGACCGGCAAAACTCTGCTGCCAACGAAGAAATCGAAGGCACCCTGGATTCTGCTGCTCCTGCTTCTGGCCACGGTTTACCTATTTTTTATCCTGCCTCGGCAGATGGGACCGCGTCACGTGGATACCCAGTTTGAACCTCTAAATTCCAAATGAAAGTTGCTCTGATCGGATACGCCCAAAGCGGCCGTTCCTCCCTCTATCGCGCCGCGTCTCGGGGTCTCGCCAAAGGCGATGTCACCGCCGTTCCCGTACCGGATGAGCGTTTCGATTTCATCGTGAACCAGGTTAAGCCAAAGAAGCAGACCCCGGCGACGGTCATTCTTCACGATGATCTGGATGCGGTGTCGGGGACGGGGAAGGCGTTCAGCCAGAAGCTGATCGATCAAGCAAAGAAGGCTGATTTGCTCCTGCACGTGGTTCGCGGATTCGATTCTCCCACGGTGCCTTATTTCGCCGAAGTCGATCCGATTCGGGATCAGGAAGCCGTCGACGTGGAGCTTGTGATCGCAGACCTTCAGATCGTTGAGAACCGGCTAGAGCGGCTGAAGAAATCTCCAACTCTGAAGACGAGCGGCTCGCCGGATTACATGGAGAACGTGCTGTTCACTCGGCTGAAACCAATTCTCGAGGAAGGAACTCCGTTGCGAGCGGTGGAATTGGACGAGGATGAGGCGGCGATCGTCCGAAACTATCAATTTTTGAGTGCCAAGCAGATGGTGGTCGCCTTTAACCTTTCCGAGGCCGATGCCGCCACGCCGCCGGAGCGCCTCGCGGCTCGCATTGCTCAGCTCCGCGAACGCGGAACTCCCGCTTTTGCGGTTAGCGCCACGATCGAAGAGGAAATCGCACTTTTGGATGAGGCGGATCAGGCGGAATTCCTCGAAAGCATGGGTCAGAAGGAGCCAGCGAGCGATCGGGTCATCCGTGCGGTTT
>JAEVZK010000048.1 GCA_023392285.1 Armatimonadota bacterium
CTCCGGTGAACTCGCCTAACTCCAAGCGTTCCGGGGTTATAACCCCCGCGACGACGTCGAACTGCTGGCAGCGGCTGGAGTGACTGAGGATGAGCAAGTAACCCCGCCACTCGGGAATTACTGGCACCAGTCCCTCGCCGAGATCCAGACGGATCTTGACGACCTGGTCGGCGATGATCGTTGTTTCTGCGACCGTTGCGGGAATGCGTTGGAGGTGGGACAGATTGGGTTGTGCGATGACTGCCAACAAGATCAGGTATGACTCGTCATGTCATGACTCGCAATGAGGTGTTCCAGCTCAGGCTATCTCCAGATGAGCGACAACGCCTCAATGCACAGGCGGCGGCGGCAGGAATGTCGCCGTCCGAGTACATCCGCCACCTCATTGACAAGGATGCAAAAGGGGCTCGTAAGAGCCCAAAGCCCAAATGAGAATCGGGCCCTCGAAATTGAGGGCCCGTCTGCTTTGGAGAAACACCACCATGGCGTGTGGTGATCGTCGAGAGCGTGTGAGCACGCTCAATCCGTTAGTTGTCGGCCTGCAACAGTGCCGCGGTGACAGTCATGGTCGGGTTGACGCCCGTTGTCCCCTTGCCGCTCAGGTTGAACGCAAAGGACGGCGGCGTAGTAAGAATCCTCGCAAGCTGAGCACGCTGGTTCGCCGTGAACGCAGTCTCGGTGTAGGGCCCGCCCGTGACTCCGACAAACCAACTACCCTGGCAGTTGCCAGCAGTGGCGTTGAGCTTGGCGTAGAACCCGATCTCATACTCAGTCGCGGCCGTCATCGTGAGCAGTGTGCTCGTGGATGCAGCAGTGCCACTGTCTCCGCGTACACGGCCTACAACGGTGGCTCCGCCGACTGCCTTGCGGAACTCGATCGAGTCGGTGAAATCGGTGGTCTGCGGGTCGGCCTGGCTGTTCGTGATTCCAAGGTCGAAACCGATCTGGGTAGCGTGGGAGACTTGGATTCTCGCCGCGAAGGCGATGTACTTGTCAGCGACTGGAGTCCAGACTTGCTTGGAGCTGAGATCCGTGTTAAAGGTGCTCGTGCTCCCAGTGGTGATGAGAATGCCACCACCTGGGGTAGTCGCCTCGGCAGCAGCTGCGCCCGTGCCAGTCGTGGTGATGTTCCACTGGCCAGAGGTGTAGGTTCCGCCTCCGCCGACGATCGGCCACGTGTTCTTGTTGAAAAGCGCTGCGATGCCGTTCGCCGCGAGAAAGGCTGTGATGCCGTCCTCGATCGGAACAGCCAAAGACTTGATCTTGATGTTCCCAGCCTCACCAGGATGGGTGGGGACGTACATGCGATTCTGTGTTGCCATCTGCTTGGAGCCCTCCTCGGGCTTGGTTCACGGCGTCCGCGCCGAGCAGCGTATGTCGCCGCTGAGATGGCTTTCGAGATGTGTGCGGCAATCCCCTACACGGGTTTTTAGCCGCCGTCTTTGCCGACTGGGATAGATGCGCTGATCTGCTTGACGGGCGTCGAGCTGATCGGCAGGATCTTGCGCATTACCGTCCTGCGACCTTGAGATACTGAATCCACCCCGTGGTGGTAGCGCCCGCTTGGATCATACGGACCTTTTTGGCTTGCTCCTGGCTGAATTCCCACTCGTAGGAGCCAGTTGCGAGATCGACTCCGTTGCCCAGGGCAGTAGCCGCATTCCCGTCGAGCCGCATGGTGACGCCTTGACTGCGGAGCGTGAAACGAATGAGCGCGGTGCCAGCAGGTGCGTTGGCAAAAACCTGGGTTGAGGACGCGAGAGACGGCAATGCCTCCTCGGAAATCACGTCGTATCCGCCCTGGATGCAAGATCTGTAATCAGCCACAGATCCTCTGTTCTCGTTAATGCGCCTTATCCCCTGCGGCGGGGAGACGGTTTTGATCGGAAAGATCGAGCTGATGATGATGGGCGTGATGGCAAACGACATTACGCCTGCCTCCGATCCGTCCACGCTTTCAGCCGTTCATCGATGCGGCCGAGTGTTATGAGAGCGTCATTGAGCTTTCTCACCACCTCAGCGATCTCGGCGTCTCTATCGCGGATGTGCTGAGCCTGAGCGTCCTGGGTCGCTTTGACTCCGTCGAGTTCACCTTTCATACGGGCCATGTCGATCCTCAAACGGACATGAGCCGCGATTCCAGCCGCGACGAGCGGGGTTGCGTATTGCAGGAATGAGATGAGTGCGGTCCAGTCCATGAGTCGGCCTTGGGCCGATGGCGTAGCTTTCCCCCATCACGGCCTATATCCTCGTTCACGCTGCGAACCTTTCATCCCTTTTCGAAAACCGTCTTTTTGGCTTGGCGATTGAGCACTTTTGAGGCGTAAAGTAGTCCCGTAGCCATCAGGGAGGAGAGGACACCTCCAATAAATCCCCACATCCGTTCCCACCAAACACCTTGTGCTTGCCGAGCCGCGTTTTCTGCCAGTATCGCGTCTACGGTGCGACTTTGGCTTTGAACGATCGGCTCCAACTCTGACCGTCGATTCTGAAGGGCAGCAAGTGCTGCTGACTCGCTCTTTATTCTGGATTGCTGATCAACCAGGTAGCTTTGGAGCTTGCGCAAGCTCGTTTGGATTGCCGCGAGATCTTTCATTCGCTCGGTCGTGTCGGGACTAACGCTATCTCGACGTGCTTTCTCCAGCATGACTTGTCCAGCAAGTGACGAGCTAAAAAAGACAGCCATAGCAATGGCTATGAATTGAAACACCCGCGATAGAAACCGCTTTCCTTTAGGCGTAAGCACTCCGTAATCATATCGCGTTCATCAGGAATCGTTGACGAACACGATGGCGGCGGATGCAAACAGCGTTTTCACTCATATCAAGCTCTGCCGCGATCTCTCGATCGGTGTGCCCATAGAGGTGCGATAGCAATATCACCTGGTCGATGTTATTGAGCTGGTCAAACGTCGTCTGAGCGTCGATTTGGTCGTCCCTCATGTCGTCAAAACGCCGCGAAAAATCGAATCTGAGCGGGGACGTGGGGGTTTCGTAGGAATTCATACGTCTCACCCTCGCCGCGGCCGTTCTGATGGTGTTTCTGACGATTTCTTTGGTGAGAGCATCCTGATCGGGTTGGGCGATGATGATCTCGACTACAGCATCCTGGGCGGCATCTTGGCAGTCATGATGTGACAGGCCCATGGCCTGGGCGGTGGAGTACGCGTAACCTCGCCATCGATCGAGATCCTTATCAGTCATTCTTGATCTCCACGGCGAGATCGATCCTGACCTTGCGGATGATGGCGTCGAGCCAATCGGCTCGTAGGTGAGGATCGGGGATGTGCCTGACCCCCTCGTGGCGGAACGTCCTCGTCGATTTCCCTGAGTAGTAGGTGCCGACGGTGGGATAGACATGGAGGATCAGTTCTCTCACGTGATCGGGTTGGGATGCCATCCACGTCTCGACGGTGAGGAATCGTAGCCCAACGCTCGGCAGGTGATCAGGTCGGGTTCGTGCTGCGAGTCGTACTCGCTTGTCAACATCGGTGGAGGATGGATACCCCGCTCCGCCTGCGGCTCGAAATCGATGGGTTGACGCCCATGCGTTGAGGTAGTCGGTGGCCTTGCCGAGATCGACTTGGGAGATCGTAGGTGAATCAGTGCTCACCCGATCTCTTTCGAGGGATGTGCTTAGCACACCTGCTGCTCTGGCTCACCACCTTGGCCACCCGCCCTACTTTTCTGGTCCACTCCGAGGCATGTGATCGGCAAGCTGAGCGGAGCGACGGCAGCTTGCTGCCGCAGCTTGGCGGTCACTCGACTCGTCCTGCGGAGCGCAGCGAAGCAGGACACCCGATGGATTTCCGCTTGTGGACACGATTCCCCCATACAGTTGCATGTAGGGCTCTATAGGGCGCTACTGTTATTCCACTGTGATTCCTATCTCGCATTCATATGAATGCTCGATACGTGGCATATGACTGTATGAATAGCCACTACGTGGACGCTACGCTCTATTCATACAGTCATACAACAGCTTAACGTGATGATCATTAAGCACAGGGGAACTGCATGTATCGTCATATGACGGTCTATATCGCTTAAAACGCGGTGTTGCGCCTCAGAACACTCTATAGGGTGTTCATAGGCGTCTTCTGCGCGTGTACGCGTGCGCACGCGAGGGGATTTGTATTTTTTGCCTTTGGATTTCGGGCTTTGGGCTTTATATTTTTCGGGCTGCTCGGTGATGGCGCTACGCGCAGTAGTTGGGCAGTTTGTGCAGGTGAGAGTGCTGGCGATCGCGAAGGGGATAGGACAATGCCAAGCTTTGCCGAACTCCCTACGGTGAGGTTCGCGCAGTCCATGCGCAGCCATGCCGAATCCATCTATCAAAACGTGTTTCCAGCCAGCTCATACAGCTCCGTCGAGGGGAGTGATGCCGACCGATTGTTGGGGATAGATGCGGTCATACGTTTGCGATCGGGATGCAGGCTAACTCTGCAAGAGAAATACCGATCCCTCGACGCCTTGAAATACGGCGATTTCACGATCGAGGCGAGGAACGGCGACGGGTCCGAGGGAGAGTTCGGGCATCTATCGGCTCAGCTCTATTTCTACGGTTGGGGCGATGCTGACAACGGATTCCTACAGTGGCTCCTCATCGACGTGACGCAGCTCAAGATGTTGATCGATCGACTTGGCGGGTTAGCGGCCGTTGGTCAGCGGATGCAGAACTCGATCCACGGCTCATCGGTGTTCTACTGCATCCCGTTGGAGACGATCATGCCTGCGGTGATCGTGAGCAATCTGGGTGTGCTCACGAGCCAGGTCATAGCGGCTTGACAGAATCTCCGCGGACGAACTGCAATATCTCGTTGAGTTTCTCATCGATCTCGGTCATCCGCTTTGGAGCCAAGTAGTCCGCGATCGCACGTCTGACGATCTCTCCCTCATCCACACCCTCACCGACAGCTTTCCACTTTATCTGGTCGCGGAGGTCGTCGCTGAGACGAAAGGTCAATCGAGCCATAACGCCTTAACCATAGCAGAGTTTGTCTGACACGTGTCAGACGTTCATAGAACCTGCGATCCAGCTACCCTCATTCGGCGCGGCCGCTGGCCGTTTAAGCGCCGTCATGGGATACGACATTTCAACACGCAACTGCGACATCGTCATTCCCGCCGAAAAGGTGGGCCTCGCTCTGGACGGAGCAAACAAGCACTGGCAGAACATGGCTGACTTTGCGCGGCTCACGCTGCGCGTCAACGAGCCCGATGGTGCGCCCGAGGCATGGGAGGAATCGTTTGGACAGGGCCCGTGGAAAACGCTCGGGGACGCGCTCGAATACTACGCTCTTGTGTCGGAGATCGATGAGGACGGCACTTGGCACATCAAGGGTTGCGAGGAGGAAAAGCTTGGGTGGCTCCCTGCATTTCTGCGAGAGCTTGCTCCAGCAGTACGAGCGGGTAGTTCTCTACAGCTAATCGGCGACTGCGGTTACGACCTCTTTCAATTCTGGTTCGACGGCGAGAGATGCTGGTTCCAGCAAGCTGAGGCAATTCGTTACGAGGTGCAGGGACAAGAGCCCGAGTCCGTGGCGGATGAAATTGCCTGGTTCAAGAACATGCGAGCCGAGGTCGAGGCATCGCGGAACGTATGACGGCAAATCCAGGCGTATGCGGAACGTATCATCGTTTTTCACGAAAAGCTTGCGCCGTTCGACACCTGATGCGAGATAACAAATTCTATGAGCGTGGCGGCTTATAAGCGAATCGGGGAGGTGGACATGTACGAGGATGTCTGGCCGTCCTTGACGCAGCACGTCGGCCTCACGCTTGAGGACATCAAGATCGCAGTACGGCAGGTGATGGGAGAGGCTCGGGATCTCAATCCCCATCGAGTCATCCCCGAGCACTTACCGTACAAGGCGAGATACAACTTTGCCGAGGTTGCATTCATCCTGGGCTACGACCATGAGTCAACGATTCGTGGACTGGTGAGAGCGGGGAAACTGCGATCGACAGGGGAGAGGAACTGTAAGCAGTTCGTCGATCAACGTGAGTTGATCCGCTATATGAAAGCCAGCGGGATGCATGTTCCGTGGTGGCTCCAACAGCAAAAGGGCTCCGCTTGATGCGGAGCCCTTTCTTGCGTTTACGCCACTTGTTCGGCTCGTTCGATCGCCTTGGCGATCTCGTCGTAGTCCACGTCGGTATAGAACAGGTCGCTCGTGGCGATGTTGGCGTGACCCATCACTTTCATGTGCGTGTGACGGTTCCAACCCTGCTTGGCTGCCCAATGGCCGAACGTGTGCCGTAGGTCGTGCCAGCCTGGTTTGGGGAGAGGGCGCCCGAACCGATCTTTCTGGCCGATCAGTCCAGCTTTCTCGGCGACGGTGTCGAACATGTGCAGCGCCGTCTCTGGCGGGAGCCAGTTGCCTTTCTCGTCCTGAAACGCGAACTTGCCGACGGCCGCTTTTCGTTCCTCCATCCAATCCATCACGTCCTTGGGGATCGGCACCAGCCGCGTCTTGGGCGGCTTGTTCGGCTTGCTACCTTTGGGCGGGCGGAGGTCAAGGCGGGGAGACGGCTTGCCAGCCTTGGCGAGTTTCTCGCGCTCCGTCTTGGTCACTTTGCTGAGTTGCCAGCGCACTCGATACATGGAGTGCTCGGTGTTGATCTGGTTGAACTCGAACGCCAGGATCTCTCCGCGTCTCAGTCCCATCCTAAGCCCCACCAGCACCATGCCGTACAATCGCGGGTCGGGGTGAGCTTTCGCCGCAGCGAGCAGCTTGCTCTGTTCCTCGTCGGAGAGGGTGCGCTTGTGAGTTAGCTCGTCGCCGTTCTCATCGACCTCAGCGTTAGTGCGATTGACGGTGATCCCCTTGCAAGGGTTGGGGCCTGAGTACACGGCGGGGACTCTCGCCGCCGCCGTCGTATAGAGCTTGCTGATCACGTTCCGAACGTTGGCTCGCAGGTGCTTGGACTGGCTGTCCGCCTCCATATCGCCGAGGAGTCGCTCGATATCCGTGCTCGTCACTGCGGCGAGTGGCTTGGTTCCGAGGATGGGGTGAACGTGGTTGCGGAGGTCGCTTTCATACTGCTCGATCGTTTTCGGGTTGATCTTGGACGGCCATATGACGGCGACGCATTCCTCGCCCCATTCCTTGATGGTGTAGGTCTTGGCCGTAGAGCCCGATTCCCATAGGGCGAGAGCAGCATCGCGTTTCTCGCAAGCGGTGTCGAGGGAGGTGGAGGAGCCAGTTTTGCGCCACCGCTTTCCGCCTGGGAGGATCTTGTCGATCGTAAAGTGAAATCGGCCGTCTTTGAGCCAGATGAACGGCTCGGTTTCGACGGTTCGCTGTTTGCGTTGTCGTGCCATAACGACCCCAGTGTATCACACCATTCCCCAGTCAAGTCCCCAGTATGGGGACCGAAACGGTGTCGTCGGGGCTCTGATGAAAGGGTCTTTAGGAGCGCAATTTTGTGGAGGAGAGTGTGGGATTCGAACCCACGGTGCATTGCTGCACTTTAGTTTTCAAGACTAACGCGATAGACCACTCCGCCAACTCTCCATTCTGTTTTCAAGACAAGCGCAATCGACCACTCTGCCATCCCTCCAAGAGTCGAACAAGTCTACCAGTTGAATGATCGGCTAATTCGCAACCCTTCTAAAGCCGGAATCCGTGGCAACAAAGGTGATGTCGCCCTCGGTATCCGTTCGAGCGACCCGAATCCGAGATGAGGCAAGCCTTTGGAGTACCTCAGGAGCCGGATGGCCGTAAGAGTTGTTTCGACCGCAGCTCACCACCGCCCAAGCAGGTCCGACGGCCTTTAGCCACGATGCTGAGCTGGCCGTGCGAGAGCCATGATGTCCCAGCTTCGCCACCTGCGCCCGCCAGTCCATCACGCCTTCCATCGCCTCTTCCGTTTCGCCGGAGGCATCTCCCGAGAAAACAGCCGTCGACCTGCCCTCCGTGAGTTTGACAAATTCCGAACCGTCATTGTCATTCATGGAAGGCTGCCACGTAGGGCAAGCCACCTGTACCTCACAGGTGCCAATCCTCGTTTTCTGCAGGGGCTTTAACCAGACGACTCGAGACATGCAGTTCAATGCGCGAAGTTGTGCCAGCATGCCTTCGTGACGCGAGAAGGCGGCCGAAATTCCGATGGTTGCGACGGGAAAGCTCCTTAGAACCGCTCCCAGTCCTCCGGTATGGTCGGCATCCGGGTGAGACAAGAGAATGAGATCGATCGCCCTCACGCCCATCTTGCGCAGCTTTGGCACGACGATCTTCTTTCCGGCGTCGTAGCCATTTGTAAAGGGGCCCACGTCGATGAGAATCGTGTGCCCCCCGCTCTGCATGACGGCACAATCGCCTTGACCCACGGACAAGATCGTGAGCCGGTCGGGCACGGGTCTTTGGCCACTTCTCCAAAAGAACAGCCCGGCCACTGCGAAGATCGCCAGCAGCGGAAGAAGCTTAAGGTTGACGGACAACGGGCCTCCACAGTGCCAGCGTCAAACCAAAGACGAGCACTAACCAGTAGCCGCTGAATGCCGGGACGTCGAATTGGGCGACACCAGACAAGTGCGAGATGATCCAATCCAAATAAGCAAGAAGAGGAAACGCAAGGGCAAACACGATTCTGACGGCCGGAGCAAGGAAACCCATGGGCGCAACCAGCATGCCGAGCCATACCACGGGGGTGGCGACCCACACGACAAGAAGGTTGGCTGCCACGGAGATCGGGGAACACGTGCCGAAGTAATAGGCGGTTAAGGGCACAACGATGATGCTTGCCAACACCGATATCTGAGTCGCGGTGACCAGTTTTGACTTGAGTTGGGCTTTCCAATTGGAAAGATCGGTCGCTCTTCGGCAGAACATGTGGAGCAACAGCACCACCACAAAGGAAAGCTGAAAACCGATGCTGAATACAACCCCTGGCTGCCAGAAAATACAGATTAGCGCCGCTAAGCCGAGCGCTGACGGCCAATCCGGTTCTCGGCCCACGATCCAAGCGACATTCGCACAGGTGGTCATGATGATAGACCGAACGACGGGTGGATTTAGCCCCGTAGCGATCGCATAGAGACTCAAAATGAGAACGACCGCACCGATCTGCCATCCACGTGGAATCGGCAGCAGCTGAAAAAGCGCAAAGATTCCGGTGGCGATAATGACGACGTGCAGCCCTGAGGCGGAAACCAAGTGCGCGGTGCCGGTGTGCTTCAAATCGTCCCGGGTTTCGTCGTCCAAGAGGCTCGTCGTGTTGAAGGTGAGGGCTCCAAACTCTGCCGCCTGATCCTTGGTGAGTTCCTGTTGAGCCAGCTTCATGACGTAATTTCGCCAATTCAGTCCGATCTGCTGGAGGAGAGGGCCAGGACTCAAAATCGTCACCGAGTGAGCATCCGCCAGAATTTTTCCGACTAGCCTTTGACTTCGAAAGAAATCTTCTGAACCCTCGGAAGGCGGTTTCGCCTTGCCGCGGATGAAAATCGTGGAGCCTGGGCACAGCGGCGTTCGGCTGAGATAAGCCAGTCTCATACGAGTGCCGTTGTGTTCGATCTCGCAACTCTGTCCGTAAGGCTCAAGATGCGGGAGCGAGGCAACCTTCCAGGCGCTCTCGATGTAGGTCGTCGATTTCAAAAATTCAGGCGGCGGAGGAGGGGCGATGACGATGCCAAGCACCGTGCCTGCCAAAAAGATCAGCAGAGGGACTCTAGCCCGAAGAAGAAATGGGCAAACGAGCAAAATCGCTAGGTTGTAGATCAGGACCGAAGCAGAAATTCCAAGGATTAATCCGAGAGAGATCAGAAGGAGCGGCCTACGCTCCAGTTCCTTCCTCGTCATTCCACTTCCTCAGCCGCTTTGCGGCGATCTCCTTAATTGAAAGGTCGGACCGATCGTCTTCCACCACCGCGAACGCTTGGCGCGCCGGTTCGGGATGGTCATCAGCATCGGGCATCGGCCTTACTCCAAAGCGAATATCGAGGAAGAGCCCCTTTTCACCCGACTTTTGCTCTAGCCGATCAAGGATCACATCTCGAATCATGCGCAGTTCCTGAGCCCACGCGGAGCCTTCCACCGCGACCCAGACGGTCCCTCGATCGAAACGTTCCGGAAAGGAGCGCCCCGCCAGACCCGGGCCTACAATCGAAACCCAATCTCGAAGCACCGCTTGAGCGCGAGCAGCTCGCAGAACTTCAGTCTGCTCGATCGCGCTTGCCAGCATGTGCCCCAGTTGCCTCATCAGCTCTTTCCTAATTGTAAGACATCAACTCTCGTGCCGAAGTGCGTCCTGGGTAAATCCGCCCTCTATCGAACCGTCCGCTTTCTTAATCATCCAGTCGCTGACATTCTTTCGTTCGACCGTCACGAATTGTCCCTGACTCACTGCTTTCAAAGTGAAGGGCTGTTCGGCGAGGATCCCCTCGAAGTGGCCACGCACATAAGTGACATGAGAGACCCAGATGTGCTCGACCAAGCTGCCCTCGACAAAACGGGCTTGAATCGCGAACGCCACATCGCCTTCATTCGGGTCCTGCAGTCTTTCGATGAAATGCGGCAAAGTGTCTTTCGCCTTTCGAATCGCAGACTGCAGGTCGGCAGAAGGAGTATCGATCTGGACACGGTCCTGTTTGCGAAATCTTCGTGCAAGTTCGACACTGCCGATACACGCGATGACTACGACCGCTAGGATGATGAGCCAAACTTTCATGGAATCAGCATGTCTCGTCGCTTCTCAACAACGATCTTGCCCACTTCTCGTACCGGAGCGAGATGAAATCGCTCTCGATTCGTCGACAAGTGTCGCAAAAGAGTTTCTTGGTCTTGTTCCGCTAGCGCGTGGCGCGAAGATCCGATCTGTTCAGTCGCCAAGATAAGCCAAGCGCCGAGTTCCGCCGCCTCTTCAACAATTTCAACCAGACCTGCGCCTGAGCGGCCTTCGGTTCGGAATGAGAGCAGCTTGCAAGGGTTGACGAAAACTGCGTGATTGAAGCCTTCCTGAGAAGTCCTTGCGAATGGAAAGGTTGCCTCGACCACTGCTTCATAGCTTCCATCCGCGCACATGGGCATATCGCCCGGATACGCAAAGCTCCGAGGCTCCGCGTCGGGGACGTAGTCTCGAAGGAGGGTTTCGGTGTCACGCAGGTCAGCCTGGACCATGTCGATCGTCCAGTTCGGCAGTTCCCCCCGTTCGCCAGCGACTCCAAAAAGTGAATGGTTACCGATTTCGTTTCCCTGTTCCGCCACCTTGGCCCACGCTCGGGGGTTATCGAGGAAGTAGGTGGCGCTCATGTAGAACGTCGCAGGGAGCCGAAGGATGTGGAGGATTGGATGCGCCAGATGAAGATGCTCCGGCAATCCACCATCATAGGTCAGCGAAATTGCCGCCTGCGCGTTCTCGGGCCATCCGAAACCCTGCATCACGGTCCAATTATAAGGGCTGCATCATATTAAAAGGTAAAACTTCACGATGGACCCCGTCATCATCGTTGGTGCCGGCCTTGCCGGCCTGAGTTGTGCCCGAGCGCTTAAACGCCGGCAAATTCCATTTTTAATTATCGAGGCGAGCGATCGTCTGGGTGGAAAGCTTAAGACCGATGTGATTCGCGGATTCCATCTCGATCGCGGATTTCAGGTGTACTTCACCGCTTACCCAACGGCGAAAAACCAGCTTGACGAGAACAAGCTGGATTTCAAGCGATTTGACGCCGGAGCAGTGGTGATCTGGGACGGAACTCAACAAATGATTAGCCGCGACAAGCCATTGCAGACGGCGTTGTCGAGTCTGATCGGTATGAGCGATAAGCTCCGACTGGGAAGGTGGACAAGCGATTTGGGATGGTTGGACCAAGAGGATATTCAAGCCTCCCACGACACCACATCGGAGCAACTGTTGAAGGACGAGGGCTTCTCTGATGACTTCATCGAGCGATTCGCACGACCCTTTCTCGGCGGCGTCTTTGCCGATCGTTCGCTAACCACATCCAGCCGTCAACTACAATTCGTTTGGAAAGCGCTTGGCGAAGGCGAAACGGTCATTCCAGAACTGGGGATGGAGGAAATTCCCAAGCAGATTGGCGCCACTTTTGGGCCAGACCTGCTCTGGACCAACATCAAGGTCGTCGAGCTGCTTCGCATGGGGAGCCAAGTGATTGGAGTAAAACTCGATAACGGCCAAGAACTCAAGGCGTCTCATGTTGTACTCGCAACCGATGTACAAGAAGCGGCCAACTTGTCTGGGTTGGCGATAGATCTTGAATTTCGTCACAGCATCAGCATTTACTTCACCGCTCCCACCGCACCGATCGACGGTCCAACGCTCGTGCTGAACGGAAATATGCGCGGGATCACGAATTCGATCGCGCCGATCTCGGCAGTCAAGGGACATACGTCCGGCGAGGCTCTGATTTGCGCGACGATCCTGGGCGAGCGACCCGAATCAGACGAGCAGCTAGCCGAGATCGTAAAGTCTGAGATGCTCCTCTGGTTTCCGGATAAAGACACCGACAGCTGGAGTTTTCTCAAGGCATACCGCTGCCCCAATGCTCAACTTGCGCAACCACCTCATATTTGGGACAAGATGCCAAGGCAAGATTCGGGCATCGATGGCCTGATCTTCGCGGGAGAATACACGACTAACAGCAGCATCGACGGCGCAATTCGTAGCGGATTGGAAGCCGCCGATCTGATCTTGGAGAACCGCTCCGCTTCAGTCGCTTGAAAGTCGGCATTGTTGGAGCCGGACTGGCCGGATTGGCTGCAGCTCGCACGCTCGCCGATAGCGGGATGCAAGCGATCGTCTGGGAGAAGAGGCCAAACCCTGGCGGCCGCGTTGAGACCATTCAGGAAGCTGGATTCGTCTTCGACTCGGGAGCGACGAGTATTGCTCCTCGAGGCTTAGAGATCGAACACGTGATGCTGCGTGAACTCGATCAGGGCGACCTGGTGCGGGTGGAAAGTCCGATCTACACTCACCAAGGGCTTCGGGTGATGCCCGGGGATGTCGCGAAGAACCGAACTCCTCGCTACACGTATCGTTCGGGTAACGCCCTGCTCCCTGAAATGCTAGCGTCGACACTTGACATTCGCTACGGCAGCCCGGTGGAGACGATCGCTCGTTCGGGTCAAGATTTTATCGTGAACGATGAGGCCGTCGGAGCGCTCATTCTAACTCCGCCGATACCCATTTCCAGCATGATTCTCTTGTCTCTTCGGGAGAGTCGGCCAACCGCAAACGCCAGCTTCCGTTCCTGTTTAAGCGTTCTCCTCGGCTTCGAAATCGAACTGCCCGAGACCAATTACCATGCCTTGCTGGACGTGGAGCAGCGGCATCCGCTTACCTGGCTTTCGCTTGAGTCGGTCAAGTCGCCCGGAAGGGCACCGGAGGGCTGCAGTGCGCTGTGCGCGCAACTGAGCCCCTCCTACAGCCTCATCCACTTTCCCCATCAAGACGAGCTAATCATCGAGGACACCCTCCGGTATATCCAGCGACTTTATGGGCTGGAATTCAGTCAGCCGAAAGTCGCGAAGGTCAGGCGATGGAAGTACAGTTTGCCCGACTCGGTCGCAAGTTTTGACACGGTCAATAAGCCGGGCATGCGGGTGCTGCTCGCCGGTGACGGCTTGTTAGCCGGGCGTAGTGAAGCGGCCTACGAATCAGGCGTCCGCGCCGCGCGTCTATTGTTAAACCGATGAAGCACCTTCTCCTCACTCTTTTCCTCTTAATATCCTGTCGTGCTTTCGGCCAATCGCACATGACCGTGATGTCTCGGGACAACCGAGTCGGCTATGCAACGATCAGCCAAAATCTCCAACCCGATGGCAGCAAGGTTGTTCAATTCCGGCTTCAGCTCGAGAATTCAAACCAGATGGTCACGATCACGAACGAGAGCCGGTTTTCGTCGGACGGCTTGCCAGTTCGAAAGTTTGTGGAGACGCTTGTGAAAGGCTCACCGAGCAAGCAGCAAGTTGCAACGTTCAACAACGAGGGAGCGCATGTTGTCACCAACGAAGCGGCCGGGCGCAAAGTGAAGGATGTTCCTTTGGTCGAAGCGGCAAGCCGTTCTTGCACGCCGGAGTTCTGGTTTATCCGTGATAAACCGATCAAGGGAGATGTTGTACGAAGCTATGTGTTCAACATGGACAAGCTTGAGTGGCAACTCAGTGAGACGACCTATAAAGGCAAGAAAGAGATCAAGATCGGCAAGAAGACCTACAGCGCTAACGTCGTTGTCGAAGTGCGAGACGGCAAAACGACGACGAGTTATCTGGACGATGCCGGTTTGCCAATCCTGATTAGCTCTGGAGACCTAAAGCTGTCTAGAATAGATGCATGATACGTGTTGCAGTTGTTGGCGCCTCCGGTCGGATGGGGCAAGAAGTGATCAAGGCGCTCGCAAATTCAGCCGCCGAATTCGAGATCGTCGCTGCCATTGATCGTGAGCGAGTGGGCGATTCGATCTGCCAGATCTGTCCTAAAGCTCCCGATATAGCGATCGAGGAGAAGATAGGCGCAGCTCTCGATCGAACCAAGCCCGATGCGATGGTCGACTTTACCCATCCTGGAAGCGCAGTCGCTCATGCATTGTCCGCTCTTCAGCGCGGGGTTTCTCCCGTCATCGGCACGACTGGACTCGGCGAGAGCAGCGTTCGTGAACTAGCCTCCGCTTCGAGAGAAACCAGCACGCCAGGTCTATACGCGCCGAATTTCGCGATTGGCGCGGTGTTGATGATGCGGTTTTCGCAGTTGGCCGCCAAGTGGTTGCCGAACTGCGAAATCATCGAACTACATCACGATCGCAAGGAAGACGCGCCGAGCGGCACCGCCATGCTTACGGCCCAGCTGATTGGCGATGCGCGTGCTGATTCGCCATCACGAAAGCCTAGGCCCATCTTCAAGGTCGAGGGCGTCAGAGGTGGCAGCTACCACGACACCCCAATTCACTCCGTCCGGCTTCCAGGCTACGTCGCCCATCAGGAAGTCATCTTTGGCGGCACTGGCGAAGTGCTTTCGATCCGTCATGACAGCATGGATAGGGTCAGCTTTATGGAAGGCGTGAAGCTCGCACTCCGAGAGGTCCGAAACCTCGAAGGCTTCGTTGTGGGGATGGACAAGCTCCTGTTTCGGTAATGGGTGCGCGAGGCGAAATCATGGTTGCAGTAATGCGATCGCGCCACCAGCTTTCCACCGCCGCACCCTTTTACAAGATTGTTCCGTCAGTACACCCGAAGCAAAACATTCGGCCCAGCCGACGGAGCGCTCACCTATGAATAGTTCAATATTGGCTCTTCTCTCCCCACCTTGTCCACAGGTTCCCCACAACCTAAACTTTGCGCTAATTCCGATACGCTGCCTGAGGTCAAGGAAACCGCTGGTAGGATGGTCTCTTGGGGGAAATGAGAGCTGTGCAAATCGCTAGCACCACACCGCACATCGCCTACGACCATGTCGAGGTCAAGTATTCAGATATCGTATTCGGCCTTCGAGACGTATCGCTCGTCATCAATCGAGGTGAATTCGTCTTCCTCGTCGGCCAGTCGGGGGCCGGCAAGTCGACTCTCCTGAAGCTCGTGACGAAAGAGCTCCTGAAGCCAACAAAGGGGCGCGTCGTCCTCTCCGGCAAGGAAATCGGTGCCTGCAAAATTCGTGAAATCCCGGCAATCCGCCGGCAAATGGGCATCGTCCCGCAAGACTTCGCGCTGCTTCCTCGCAAGCGTGTTTATGAGAACGTAGCCTACGCAATGCGAGCGGTTGGCCACCCGAAGAAGGAAGTTCGCAAAAGGGTCCCGGAAATTCTGGAAAAGGTTCACATCGCACATCGTTCCGATGCCTTTCCTCACGAATTGAGCGGTGGCGAACAGCAGAGGGTCGCAATCGGACGCGCCCTGATCAATAACCCCCCTTTACTCCTTGCCGACGAGCCCACCGGGAACTTGGATCCCGAGCGCAGCATGGATCTGATGAAGCTGCTCAAAGAGCTGAACGCGAGTGGAACCACTGTGGTGGTCGCAACCCATGACATGCTTGTGGTCGAGCAGATGAATGAGCGCGTCGTCACCATGGAAGGAGGCAAAGTGCTGAATGATATTGGACCGGTGAGCAATTATCAGGAGAGCTTGCCGCTTAGTATGGGCCAGGAGGAGTTTGCCGCCGTCCTGGACCCAACCGGCCGCATTGAAAAGGCGGAGGTCTCACATGTTTAATCGCCTGGAATTCGTCATCAGCGAGGCGTTCGTAGCCTTGTTTCGCAATCGACTCATGACGATTGCTGCCGTAACCACGGTAGCCGTTGCTCTGTTTTTGTTCGGCGGGTTGGGTTTCGCCTATTTTAGAATCAGCCAATACGCGCAAACGATTCCGGGCAAGTTCAACATGATGGTCTATCTCCGAGACGAGGCCACCAAGAGCGAGGTCAGTGCCGTGGCGGCAAAGATTAGAGCTCTGCCCGGAGTTGCCAACGCTTTCTATGTACCCAAGGAAAAGGCTTGGGAGCGTTGGAAGCAGGAGCATCCGACCGGAATGACGGAAGGCGTGGAAAACCCGCTGCCGGAAGGCTTCAAGGTCGTTCTCAGCGACTTAAAGGAAAGCGACGCGGTCGTTGCGAGCATCAAATCGATGCCCGAGGTGGCACCCGAAAACGGCGTCCAATATTTACGGGACGAGCAGAACCTGGTTGAGTCGATACTCGTTCTCTTCCGCTACATTGGTATTGGAGTGGGTGGCATTCTGATGATCACCGCTGGACTGCTCATCTACAACGCGATTCGATTGACCGTGCTGTCCCGCCGACTCGAAATCAGAATCATGCAGCTCGTGGGCGCTTCGCGAGCGATGGTGCACATCCCGTTCCTCATCGAGGGAATGCTTCAGGGCATCTTTGGAGCAATGATCGCATCGCTCCTGGTAATTGGCGGCTACTTCGGTTTCAACTACGCGATGAAGCAGTTGCAGGCGGGCCATATGACGCCTGCTTTCCCCTACGTCGAGGTGGTAGGGATTCTGTGCGCGGCAGGGGCGCTGTACGGCATCTTCTGCTCGATGCTTGCGGTTCGGGTGCCGCTGAAGTACAGATGATACGTCAGATGTTTGTCCTAGCTCTGGCGGGGGTTCTGCTCGTTCCGACCGGCGGCATCGCCCAATCCAGCCGCTCTAAGAAGAAGGCAAAGACCAAAAGTGTGACCCAGCTAAAGAAGGATCTCACGCACATTCGCCACAAGCGAAGTGAGATACGTCAGCAGCTTAAAACAACGAAGCGTCAGCAGAAATATGTGCTGGCGGACATTAACAAGGTTGACCATCAACTCACCGATATCCAAGGAAAACTCGAGGCGACCACCCAGAAGCTCTCATCCAGCAAGGTCGAACAACAGGCAGTTTCTGTTCGTTTGGATGCAGCGGTGAAGAAGCTTGCTACCACCAAGGAGCAAGTGCGGAAGAGAATCAAGCGCATGTACATGCAAGGGGATTCCACCTTCTTGTCGGTGTTGGTCGGCAACGGTGATATCAATGAAATCAGCAGCCGCAACTTTGTGATGCAACGCATCGCCACCCAGGATCGCGAGGTCTTCGACAACTACCTTGCCGCAAAAAACGAGGTTGCCAAGGAGAAGCAACAGGCGGACGTCCTCGTGCGCCGGGTCTCGGGTTTGCTCGCAGATCAGCGCGGGCAGCAGGGCTCACTGAAAGATGCGAGGCAGAGGAAGAATGGCTACCTGAAGGAGCTTCAGCAGAAGCAGGGCGAGTTACAGGAGATGCTGGCTCAGTTCGCTCAAGATGAGGCCACGATCACCAATCAAATCCAATCGTACATGCGGCGCCGCACCACTACACGGGGCGGAAAACGCGAAGCCCTCCCTCCTTACAAGGGGGGTGGTTTCCCTTATCCCGTGGCGGGACATCTGAGCAGCAACTTTGGCATGCGCTATCATCCGATTCTGCACATCACCCGCATGCATTCTGGCTGCGATTTTGGAGCCCCGATTGGTACGAGCATTCACTGCGTCGCCGATGGTGAGGTCATCCACTCGTCCTATATGCGAGGCTATGGAAATGTCGTGATCGTCGATCATGGTGGAGGTCTCTCGACCGTTTACGCACATTGCTCACGAATTAATGTGAACGATGGTCAACGAGTTCGACGAGGTCAGGTACTCGGGGCGGTGGGTAATACCGGCCTTTCCACGGGGCCGCATCTCCACTTTGAAGTGCGGGTCAATGGCCGCCCGGTCAATCCGATGAAGTACCTTTAGAAAAGGCATAGCAGCCGCGAACTGGGTTCGCGGCTACTAAGGCGGATTTAGCCGGTGAAGTCCAGATACCGTCGGAAACCAGCCCACACTTCATCTTGGCTGACATAGATCTGGCTCTCTGGCAGCTCAAATCCGAAATCACCGGTATCGCGCAGCTCAATTCCCAAGGCGGGAGCTCGGTACGTGTCGTAGACCCAGTCGTTGGATGTGCCTGACGCGACATAAAGGATGTTGGACGTTTCACCGTGCTCGTAGTCGGCCCCGAACGCGCTCATCTTCGTCTGGAGTTCTCCTCCGATAAAGTCGAGGGTCGCTTGATCTGGAGCAGGCGCCGTCGTGTACCCCCACGGCTGCAGGATAAGTTGACTGAAGCTGTGATAATCGATGAATCCTCTCACCCGCGGCAGGGTTCCCAAGAAGTCGCGAATCGCTACCGTCTCTGGTTCGCTAAAAGCTGCCGTGCCGCGATAGGTTTCGGAATTACCGTTTCCGCTGCTTCCGCCTGAGCCGCCCCACCCTTTGGCATAGTTCCGGTTCAAGTCGACGCCATAGCTGCTGCCGGAGTTCTTGCGACGGTTTTTTCGCCAATATCGGTCGTTCGTCCATGTGTATCGATAGCCATCAGGATTCGCCATGGGAATGATCCAGACGGCTTGGCTGGCCATGGAGCTGTTAAGGAGCGGCCCGGAGTAGAGTTCGGCGAGCTTCCGAGCAATGTGCATCACGGAAGCACCAGTAATCCATTCTCGTGCGTGAATCAGCGACTGGATGACGATGTTGTTCGGAGGGTTTATCGCCGGTCCCGTGGGCTTGAAGCGGTAGGCCCACATTGTTTCCCCTTTGATGGTTGTGCCAATGCTCTTTCGAGAGATGACTTGCGGGTATTCGGTTCTCAACGTCTCGTAGAACTCGAGAATCTGGTCGGCGTTGTAGTAGTGATAGCGGTAGTCGTCGGTGATTCGGGAAACATGGGTCGAGTGTCGCGCTTGCCAATTCCTCGGATCTTCAACCTTTCCCACTACCTGATAGGT
>JAEVZK010000087.1 GCA_023392285.1 Armatimonadota bacterium
ATCCCTCCGTTGCGCGCCGCAGGGCGGCGCTCCAGTCGGGATGACGTAACTGTAAATAAGGGCAGGAGGGCGGCGCTTCAAGTCGGGATGACGTGGACGTAAGGCTATTTTGCAGCGCGGGTTTGGATGTCGGCTAGTAACGTGGCTGGAAAGATGTCTTCGAGCTTTGCTTTGCCGCTCTTGATGTCTGCTTTACGGACGAAGTCGGTCACGTGCAGCTCCTTGCGATCTATGGCCTCGATGCGCGCAGCGCCTTCGACGACGGGTTTGCCGCGGTTGGTCATGGTCAGCCAAGCATAGAATTTGGGATAGCCTGTCCCGACTTGAGTGGGTCCCTGGCGGAGGAGCTCGACGGAGACGACATCGCCATTATAGCCTTGACTGCGGAGGTACTTGTCACAGTCGCGGATGAGGAATCTGCTGAAGTCTGCTTCGGCGGGAACGTTGGCGTCGATTTGGGATGCCGGAACCGCTTCACTCGACGGTTGCGAGCTTGCAGGCGGCTCTGGTGCGCAGCCGCTAAGAACCGCAATAAGACTGACCACGGCGGCGAGCCATATCGCCCTCTTTGTCACGCGCGTAAGGCGACCTTAAAATCAGCCTGGGTTTTAGCCTTGATCTCGTCCTCGGTCACGCCGGGCGCAAGTTCGATCAGCGTCATTCCCACTCCCCTCTCAACTTCGAAGACGCAAAGATCGGTGATTACCAAATCGACACAAGCCTTCCCCGTAAGCGGCAGCGAGCACTCGTGCAGCACTTTGGGATCGCCGTGCTTGTTTGTGTGCTCCATCACGACCACCACGCGCTTGACGCCGGCGACCAAATCCATTGCCCCGCCCATGCCTTTCACCATCTTGCCGGGAATCATCCAATTGGCGAGATCGCCTTTCTCGCTGACCTCCATCGCACCGAGGATGGAGAGATCGATGTGGCCGCCCCGGATCATGCCAAAGGAATCGGCACTGGAGAAGAAGCTCGTGCCGGGGATTGCGGTAACGGTCTGCTTGCCGGCGTTGATCAGATCGGGATCTTCGTCTCCTTCCAGCGGAAAAGGCCCGAGCCCGAGCATTCCATTCTCGCTTTGCAGCACGACGTCCATGCCCTCTGGAATGTAGTTCGCCACGAGCGTCGGAATGCCGATGCCGAGGTTTACATAGAAGCCGTCGCGCAGCTCCTTTGCCGCACGTTGAGCGAGTTGGTCGCGGGAGTAAGCCATGCCATCAGTTTAACCGCAATAACGGGCCACATCTCCGTGTGGTTACCCGCTGCGGTTGTGGAAAGACCATTTGGCATGGTGTGGGTCACGCCATGCAGCGGCTTATGAAGATCAGATATCGACTCATCTTGGCAATCTTTGCTCTTGTCGGCGTTGCCGCATTTGGCGTTTATCGGGTTTCGTCACCTCCCATTGTCGATAGCTTCCGAAAGCTTGAAAACGAGAAGGCGCGCGACGACGTACTCCGGATTCATCGCACGCTGATGCAAGAGGTTGGACAGCTGCATAGCAAGTCGGTGGACTGGTCGAATTGGGAAGATTCCTATGACTTCATGCTGGACCGAGACAGCCAGTTTATTAAGTCCAACTTGGCGCCAAGTTCCCTCACCGATTTGAATGTCTCGGCGATTCTGTTTCTCGATAAGAAGGGGAACCTCTTCTATGGTGCAAGGGCAGGAGATTCCAAGCTTGGCAAGATCGATCCTTCCAAGCTCCGGAAGTATTTGATCCAGCAGGGAGGAAGTGCCCTTTCCTCGCCGGGCGAGAACGGAACTTCAGGAATGATTCAGATCGACGGTGATCCGGTGGAAGTTTCCATCCGACCGATTCTACACTCGGATGGAACTGGACCCGCCCGTGGGACTCTGGTCTTCGCCCGTCTCGTTGATCTGGGCACTCTCAGCTCGGTGCGGGAAGTGACGCGCAATCTCGTCACCTTCGTGGACGTAGGGGACCGCACGGCTAAACCGATTCTGCCGCACCTGCGGAAGCAGAACACCTACTTAGAGGCGGCTGATGATCTGCATTTGATCGGCTATTCAGTCGTGCGGGACCTCAAAGGAGAGCCGGCGCTGCTCCTGCAAACGACATTCTCTCGTCAGATCACCCAGTTGGGTGAGGCGACGTTGTCCGCAGTGAACTTCCAGCTCCTGCTGGTTCAAATTGTCGTTGGATTGTTCCTTGTTCTTGCCGTTGAGAAGTTGGCAATCTCTCGACTAGTTGCTCTAAGCCGCCAAGTTGAATCGGTCGAAGACGTCACGGAAGGGGCAAGGGTATCCGTTCGCGGGACCGACGAACTGGGCGTCTTGGCAGCCCGTATCAATGAGATGTTGGCGAAGCTCCAAAACGGCGCAAAGGCACTCATCCTCCGGGACCAGCAGCTTCAAAAATATAACGAAAGCTTGGAGCAGACGGTTCTTGAGAGAACTCAACAGATCGAGCATCAGGCCTTCCACGATAAGCTCACCAACCTGCCCAACCGGGCGCTCTTTAGGGACCGGCTCAATCTTGCCCTCACCAAAGTTTCCCGCAGCGGCCGCGGAGTCGCCGTCCTGTTCGTAGATTTGGACAACTTCAAACTGGTCAACGACAGCCTAGGCCATGGCATGGGGGATCAGCTTCTCATTCAGGTTGCCGAAGATTTGACTGCCAGCACAAGAGCAGGCGATACCGTGGCAAGGTTAGGCGGGGACGAGTTCACGCTGCTTCTCGAAGACCTCGAATCCCAAGATCAGGCGGTCGCGGTGGCGATGGCAATCCTTGGCCGTCTTCGGAAGCCGAAACGGCTCGACGGACGAGATACCTTTGCTTGTGCCAGCATCGGCGTCGCCTTCACCGACGACCCAGAAGTCTCCGCCGAAAGCTTGCTCAAACGAGCGGACACCGCCATGTATCGGGCGAAAGCGGACGGCAAGTCGACTTCAGTCGTTTACGAGCCTTCGATGGAAGATCACGCCGCCGAGCGCCTGGAACTGGAAACCGGGTTGAGAACCGCGTTGGAGAACGGCGACATCTATGTTCGATACCAGCCGCTCATCGATTTGGAGACGAACGCTTTGATGGGAGCCGAGGCGCTCGCACGGTGGAGACATCCAACCCGCGGCAATATTCCTCCTTCCGAGTTCATTCCTCTGGCCGAGGCAAATGGGATGATCATTCCGATTGGTTATTGGATACTTGGCGAGGCTTGCCGTCAAGCGGCTGAATGGGTGGAGAAATTTGATGCGCCGCACTTCGTCATGAGCGTCAATCTTTCCGGAAAGCAGCTGCAGAGAGACGATGTGGTCGATCGCGTTCAGGCGGCTCTGAAAGAGGCCAACCTTCCGCCTTCTCAGTTGAAGCTTGAGATCACAGAGTCCGTGCTCATGGCAGATCGCGAAGCGGTGATCGACAAGATGACTCGCCTGAAAGCCCTGGGAGTCCAGCTTGCCTTGGATGACTTCGGCACGGGCTACTCCTCACTGTCGACCCTTCAATCATTCCCGATCGACACCCTTAAGATCGACCGGTCGTTCATCAGCCGGCTCGGAGAGGAAGAAGGTGCGCACGCAATTGTGGAGGCGATCCTCGCCTTGGCCAAGACGATGCGGATGAACGTGACCGGAGAAGGGGTCGAGACCGATTCTCAAAGGGAGATCATTCGTGGCCTCGGCTGCAACACCGGGCAAGGCTACTTGTACGATCGGCCACTCTCTATAGGAGAATTCGAGGAGCGGCTCACCTCCCAAGGTGCAGCGGAAAGGAGCGCGGCTTAAAAATCGCTTGAACCCAAATGGTGGGTCTCGTCACCCACCTTTGAGGTTGAAAGCGATGACAAAATTAATTCGAATTGGGGGCGGAGTGGTCCTCTTATGCGGCAGCGGGTGGTTGGCCAGCGGCTGCGGAAGGGCCGCCGCACACGAGCTTGGGCGGGAAGAAACCCGTGGCGACGTTCAGCTGATGGTCTACAAGCAAGACTTCGCAACCATCCAAGAGACCCGGTCGGTGAACCTGGAGCAGGGGCGGAATCGGATCCAGTTGGACCATGTCAGCAAACAGCTCGACCCAAATTTTCTGATTTTCGACTGGGGCAAAGATTCCGAACGAGTGGAGATCGTCTCCAACACCTATGATCTCGGGGTGGGAAGCGGTGCCAGCCTGCTCAGCCGTCTCGAAGGGAAGCAGGTCGATTTGCTCTGGCCATCTCAAGAGGGGGAGCCAAAAGATCGTCTTCACGGACGGCTGGAGACCAGTCAATACGGCGGATTCGTCATTCGGTCCGATGGAAAGCTGTACGTGAATCCCAATGGCACGATCGTTGCCCCTGCGGAGGCCGGACTGACGACGATGCCCACCCTGTCTGCCGAGGTGCAGAGCAAGTCGGCGGCAGCCGCAAGTTTGGACATCACCTATCAATCACGCGGCATGTCCTGGTCTGCGGACTACGTTGCGAAGCTCGATCCCACAGGTGATTTCTTTGCGCTGGAATGTTGGGCGACGGTCGAAAACCACACCGGCATCGATTTCCGGAATGCGAAAATCACTCTCTTGGCCGGATCACCTAATCGCGCAGTGAGAGCACCAGCATCGTTGCCAGCAGCCGATGCGCCGGAACATGAGAATCGGTCCCGCAAGGATAAGCAGAGTGAGGCAGGTTTCAGCATGGCACCGGAAGCCGTTGGCGAACTGTACGCCTATAAAGTGCCGTTGCCCGCAAGCATTGGACAAGAGCAACTGAATCGTGTAAAGATGATCGCCTCAGCGCAAGTGCCGATCAGAAAGGACTACAGCATCCAATTACAGCCGAATGAGTACGCCTATGGCGAGAATCCATCCATCCATCAGAACGCGCAACTCGCGATCCATTGGACAAACAACGATGCGTCTGGACTTGGGATGCCCTTGCCCTCTGGAGCAGTGCGCGTTTACGATTCAAACCACGGAACCGCGGCCTACATCGGTGCGGCATCACTCGGGGATACGGCGAAGAATCAGGGAGTGAGTCTGACCTTGAGCAAAGTCTTCGACGTTTACTCCGAATCCCGACTCGTGAAGGTTCAAAAGGTCGACAAGAAGACCGTTCAGCGCACCTTCGAGGCCGTGCTCCACAATGAAAAAGCCACCCCGATCACGCTTCGCCTGACGCAGTCGCTGGCGGGCAAGAAGAAGATGGTCAGCGAGTCGGTCGCGAGCCGCAAGCTGGACGCCAATTGGGTGGAATGGAAGATTCTCCTGAGGCCAGGCGAGTCGAAGAAGCTGGTTTATACTGCAAACTTCGCGTGGTAAAGGCCGATTTCAAGACCCAAATCGGGGCTTCGGCTGGTCCGAAGCCCCATTTTCGGGGCATCTTGCCATTTGATTCGTCTTAGCTTCAGAGGCAAAAAATGAAGAAGGTTTCGGCAATTTGGATCCTTTTAGTATGCGCGGCGTCATTGGCGTTCGCGCAGCGCCAGGAGCGAGTCCCCTCCTATGCGGTGGGGACGTTCTCGGGCTACAGTGATTGGCAAAAGCTCGATTTAGAACTCACGATCACTTCCGACAGCAAGATCAGCTTTACCAAGCGAAACGATCGGGGCGATCGGAAAGACTATCCGAGCTATTGGCGAGATGGAGCCATGCATGTCGGCAACGTCACCTATTACCTGCGTGCCGTTTCTGGCGGGCTTCGGCTTGAGAACAAGAACGAGGATCGGGATTCGATCACCCTCCGCAGGGGTTCGCTCCCACCCTTCAAGGATCCAAGAGAAAATCGCGTTCCGAATTACGAAAACGCTGGCCGCTTCGAAGGCACGTTCAGCGGGCGGAACGACTACAAGAAGGCAGATTTCACCATTACAATCCGACGAGATGGCAGCGCTCAAATGACGCAGCGGCTTGGCCCTAATTCGAACTCGTGGAAAGGCGAACTGAGAGGCGACTTGCTTGATTTCGACTGGGTTGAATACCGAGTCCGCCGCTCTGGCGACGGGATCGAAATTCAGAACGTGAAGAACGACCGAGATCGTGCGTTCCTGCGCAGGACCGACGGCGGACCCGATTGGGGCAATCCCGGCCCACTTCCGGGCAACTACAACCTTCGCATCGATTCTCCTCGCAACAATGATCAGTTCTCTACGGGCGACGTTCGGTTCGACGGCACGAGCAACGCTCCCGAGGTCAGGGTCGAGTTGTCGATGCCGAACGGAAGAAAGCAGTCACGCATCGACCGAACGGATCGCGACGGACGATGGCAGATCTCCTTCAACCGCTTGGAGAGTGGTCGGTACAGCGTCGAGGTGAGCGGCATTCGAGATGGCAAAGTCGTCTCGCGCCAGAATCTCTCGTTCACTGTGCAAGATCGGAATTCGGTGAAACGAGGCGAAATCACGCTGGACACTCCCATGAATCGCGGCACCTATCGACCGGGCAATGTGGAGTTCTCTGGCTCATCAAATGGGGACACGGTCCGAATCGAAGTTTATCGAGGACGGGATCGCGTCTACACGGGGCAAGTTTCATCCCGCGATGGTCGATTCTCCAGCCGAGTTTCGCTCGGTGTGGGATCGTATCAGGTGACGATCAGCAATATCCGCGACGATCGCGTCATTGCTACAAAGAAGATTAGCTTCTCGGTGAACTAAATGGCAAAAAGAAAGGGCGCTCTCGAAGAGAGCGCCCTTTTCCGTTTACTTTCGTCGTCGGCGTCGAAGTGCGGCAAGCGCACCGATACCTAGAACGGCCAACGTGGCTGGCTCAGGAACCGTGTTGTAATACATTGTTCCGTTCCAGATTCTTGGTGAGAACAAGGATGAACCAGAGGCGAATGCTCCACCAGTCGTAGCAGCTGAACTGCCCAAGGTCAGGCTTACATCAGCGTTGCTGAAGAACTGGTTGGTACCATTGCCATTGGTGTACTGCATTCCCGAACCGGAGTAGCGTAGGGCAAGGCCCGTGATCCCCGATCCAAGAGCGAAGTCGCTTACATCGACAAAGGTGGGAACGTTAGCTCCGCCAGCAACCGCAGTTCCGGATCCGACGAGCGTCCAACCTGCGCCACCGTTCGTCTCGAAGCCCGAGTAGGTGCCCGAGCGAGCGTACACGTCCAAGGTAAACGTCGAGCCAGTATCCGATGCATTCACATCGAAACCGGTCACGGTGATCCCGGAGGTCACATTGGCATCAAAGTAGTTCGTCCACAGCGAAGAACCGCCGTTACCACCCGTAAACATGGTTGTAATCGATCCTGCCGAAGCGAACGAAGCACCGGCTGCGAAAACTGCAGCACAAGCAATATATTTCATTTTCTCCTCCAAATTCCAAAAAATTGGAAAGGCATATACACTATACAACAGCAAATTCGCGGAGAAACCGGCGTTCAAGCAGGTAAATTTGCCCGTCTGCTAGCTGGCTTCTGCCAGCTTGCGTGCCTGATCCTCTTGAATCAGGCCATCGATCATGGTCTGGATATCACCATCCATAAAGGTGGAGAGGTTGTGGACGGTCAGTTTGATTCGATGATCCGTGATTCGACTTTCCGGGAAGTGATACGTACGAATTTTTTCGCTGCGGTCTCCGGAGCCAATCTGGCCCTTGCGCTGTCCAGCTCGCTCAGATTCGGCTTTCTCCTGCTCCATCTGCAGCAGCTTCGCGCGCAACACCGCCATTGCTTTCAGCTTGTTCTGGGCCTGGCTTCGCTCATCTTGACAGGTGCTTACCAGACCCGTTGGCTTGTGAATTATGCGGATGGCCGTCTCGTTCTTCTGCATGTGCTGGCCGCCTGCCGAGGAAGAACAGAAGGTCGAGATCTCCAACTCCTTGGGGTCGATGTGAACATCCACTTCTTCCGCCTCCGGCAACACGGCAACGGTTGCGGTGGAAGTATGGATGCGCCCTTGGCTCTCGGTGGCGGGCACGCGCTGGACGCGATGTACACCACTCTCAAACTTCAGCTGAGAATAGGCGCCCTGCGCATTAATGTTAAATACAACCTTTGAGATGCCGCCAATTCCGCTCTCCTCATTTTCGACGATCTCAGTTTTCCATCGCTTGCGTTCACAGTAGCGCAGATACATTCGAAATAATTCATTAGCGAAGAGGCCCGCTTCATCCCCGCCTGCGGCGGGTCTGATCTCAACGATCACGGGCTTGTCGTCCAGCGGATCCTTGGGAATCAGCATCAGCCGAAGCTTCTCTTCCAGCTCGGCAATCTTGGCCTTTGAAGATTCGATTTCTTCAAAAGCGAGTTCTTTCATTTCAGGATCGCTCGTGAGGCTCTGCGCTTCCTCTAAATCGTCCAGCGCCTTCTTGTACTCTCTCGTGGTCAGGACAATGGGCTCTAATTCCGCGCGCAGCTTGCCGAGCCGCTGCATTTCACGGTTATCGGAGACCTTGGCGGGATCGTTGTAATCCGCCTCGACCGCTTCGAAGCGCTTTTCAATTTCTAGAAGCTTATCTAGCATCTGCTTAAATTCTACCGAGCCAAGCCGCGCTCAAACGGTCGCAGCCGATCCGATCGGACGCAGCCCAGCCTCGATCGCTGACCGGCGGCCTTCCAGGAACGGCGGCAGAGCCAGCTTTTCTCCCAGGTGCTCGAGAGATTCGTCACTCGCAAAACCTGGCCCCCGCGTTGCCAATTCGAACAAAATGCCGCCTGGCTCGCGGAAGTAGAGGCTATGAAAATAAAAGCGGTCGACATATCCAGACGTCTTCAAACCCAATCGCTCGACGCGCTCCTTCATCTCAAGAAGTTCGTCGTCATCATCCACCGCAAACGCGACGTGATGCACTCCACCCGCGCCAATTCGCCACAGGTGGTCTCCTTCCTTGTCGAGGAGGCGAATACGGGCATGCTCCACTTCGAAGATGCCTTTAGAAGTTTGCGAATAGCCGAGAATTTCTTCGAGAACCCGACGAGTCAAATCGGGACGAGCGCTCCACAAATCGACGCCTAAAATGCCTCGGAGAGCCTGCTCTTCCGGCACGTGCTCGGTCCAAGGAAGCACCTTTGGAGCATCCGAAGTGGCGACAAGCTCCAGGTGCGTACCCTCCGGGTCTTGGAAGAAGAGCGCGTTGTCCTCCCGAGTAGGCGTGATCCCATTCTCAGAAAGTCGGTCGATCCAAAAGTCTTCTGAACCCACTGGAATTCGGAAAGTGGTGCGGGTGATCGTGCCACGTCCCAAGCTCGTGCCGCCGATATCCGGCCAATCAAAGAACGTCATGTCGGTGCCAGGTGTGCCGACCCCGTCGGCATAGAACAGGTGATATGAACGGATGTCGTCTTGATTGACACTCTTCTTCACGAGCCGAAGCCCGAGAACTCGGGTGTAAAAATCCAGATTTTGCTCGATCTGTCCCGTCACCGCGGTGACGTGGTGGATGGAATGCGTGCTCATGTCTCTTCTACGAAAAGCGCCCATCCCGCTTTCGGCAGACCTATTTCGAGCTAAAGGCTTTTGCGAATCATCTTCCTCAGCAGTTCGAGGGTGAACCCGTAGACTAAATGTCCGACCAAGCCGCTCACGTGAGTCTTTGCCGGATATTTGTTCGGCCACTTGGCCAGTCCTGCCGCGGGCACGCCCAGTTCATCTGCAAATAGCCAAACTCCAGCCCCGAACAGGAGTCCGCCGCCTGCTTCCAATCCAGGCATGTTTTCCGCGGCTGCCCCATAAACCCCACCCATAATGGTGCCGAAGCCGTAATCCACTGCCGGTCCCGCGAGCT
>JAEVZK010000145.1 GCA_023392285.1 Armatimonadota bacterium
TAGGGGAAGTTGTAGTAAGTCGATCCGTAGTAGTGCGGTTTAGCCGCCCACATGTAAGGATGCAGGAACTCGGAATCGAGCCCGTCCCCGTAGGTTCGCATTTGCGCCGCAATCATCGCCTCGTTCAATTCGGCGGGGCTCAAATCGCGGTTCGCGCGTTTTTCGAATACCGTCTGCTCAAAAAAGAACCGGCTGCTGATATCGACGACGGTTTGGCAACTCCCCTGCAGCGAAGCTTCTAAGACCGACAGCTTCTCCTGGTCTGACGCGTCAGACTGCAGCACCGCCTGTCTGATGATCGTTTCGCAGAAGATGCTTGCCGTCTCCGCCAGCGTCATCGGTGTGGACCGCTGCAGCATCGTCCTCTCGCGCAGGCACAGGTTATGGTAGCCGTGGCCAAGTTCGTGCGCAAGCGTACTGACCGCCCCGAATGCTGGCTTGAAGTTCATCATGATGAGAGAGTCCGTCGGGGGAACCCCCATGCAATAGGCGCCGTCCCGCTTGCCTGCCCTCGGCTCCGCGTCGATCCGGCGATTATTGAACTCCGAAGCGGCGTAATCCTTCAGCTTCTGGGAAAATCCACCGAAACACTCGCACACGAAATCTGCGGCCTCGTCAAACTCCCAATGCCTTTCCTCCGACCCCACTGGGGCGAAAATGTCGAAGAAGGCGAGCTTTTGTAGCCCGAGCATTTTGGCCTTCGCATCGAGATATCGCCGGAAATCAGGAAATGCTTCTTCCGCCGCTGACATCATCGCTTCCAGTGTGGGAACGTCGATGTTCGCGTTAAAACATGCCATCTCAAGGGGACTGGACCATCCTCGCTTCTTGGAGAGTTGCACCGTCTCCCCCTTCACACCGTTCATACATGCGGCAAGCGGCACCTCGACCTTCTTCCAAGCATCGAGTTCCGCCATGTAGGCGTCCCGCCTCACGTCCCGTTCTGGATCATATGCCTTCGTTCGGATCACGCTCATCGACAACTTCTCGCCGTTTAGCTCGACTTCCAGTTGAGAAGTCATATTCCCATGCAGCTTCGTCCATGCCGTCGATCCGCTCAGCGACAAGTCAGAGGCGAGAGCCTCCTCAAGCGGCGACATCAGGTGCTTTGAACCCAGCGCCGCCTTTCGAATCACCCAGGCATGTTCTTTTGCGTAGGTTGAGCTCTCGATCAAGCTCACCTCGTCTTGCTCGCCGATCCACGCCGTGAGGCGGGTCATCAACTTGGCAAACGGGGTCATCTTTGCCTGCAGTTCGCTCAACTTGGCTTGTGCCACCGCATCGCTCGAATCTGTCGTCACGAGCGCGCTCAAATAGCAGAAGATACGTCGCTGAAGAACAATGAACTCGTTGAGTGCGGTGAGCACTTGGGAAAGGGCCGCCCCCGGATCAGCGCCTGCTCCACCCGCACGAATATCTAAGCCGTCGAACAAAGCTTCGAGTCGACCCATCTCTTCAAGCACTTTGCCTTCAGCGCTTCGGAACTCTGGTGAATCGACCGAGGGGAAAAGAAAATCTAAGTTCCAGCGGGGAGCTTCTGCGGTGACTGACATGGCCCCAGTTTATACGGTCCGCGTTGCGCGCCTAGTGCCAGAGGAACAGTGAATTTATCGTGAAGGTCCAAGACCTAGCAGGCTGCACCCGAGCAGCTTAAAAGGGAGAATCTGAAATGAAAACCAGAAGTTTGTATATTGCTGCCTTGGCAGGTGTCCTGACGATACCGTCAGCCGCCATGGCTCAGCAAATCAATGTGAATGTAAACGGACAGCCGGTCGTGTTCGGTGCTGTTGGACCACAGCAGGTGAATGGTAGGGTGCTGGTCCCGCTCCGTGGCGTGCTGGAGCGGCTCGGCGCATTTGTAGGCTATGAGGCCTCCACCAAGACGATCACCGCGAACAAAAATGGAGTGGACCTTCAACTGCACCTTGGTGATCGTTCCGCAATCGTGAACGGACGCACGGTTACGCTCGATGTACCGGCTCAGACATATCGCGGCAGCACCATGGTGCCCTTGCGCTTCGTTGGAGAAGCCCTTGGCGCGGACGTGAAGTGGAACTCGGCGACGTACACCGTTGACATTAATTCCACCGAGACTTCGACCAGTTCGGGGGATCTGAACAACTACACGCCGCCTAGCAACACCAACAGCGGAAACAGCACCGGTTCGCCGAACCTGGTGATCAATTCCTTCAACGTGGACGCCTCCGGTATGCAGCGCGCCGGGCAAAAGCTCACCTTCACCTTGGTAGGCACCCCTGGCGGAGAAGCATCTTTCACAATCCCCGGCGTGGTAACCGATGTCCCAATGCAAGAGGTGCGCAGCGGCAACTATGTGGGAACCTACACGATCCCGCGAAACTCCGATCTGAACGTATCCAACGCCAATGCGGTGGCTCGGCTTAAGATTGGAAGCAGCGAACGCCTGATCCAAAATTCGTCCGATATCGGCATCGATGCCAACGCGCCTCAGATCAAGTCGATCACACCCGAAGATAATTCCCGTGCAAGCCGGACGCGGCCGAATATTTCAGCGATCTTCGATGACGGCACGGGCAGTGGTGTCGACACGAGTTCAGTCGTCTTGAGAGTGGACAACAAGAACGTCACCCGCGAGGCGCAGGTCACCCAAAACTTCATTAGCTATCGCCCCGACGAGGCCCTCACCCCAGGGATGCACAAAGTCGTGCTAAAGGCTCAGGATAAGGCGGGCAACGAGGTCTCCAAAGAGTGGGTCTTCCAGGTAGGCAACCAAACGGATGTGATCAAGAGCTTCGCATTCACCGCCGACAATCAGGCACTGACTCCCGGAACCGAGGTGACCTTCACCCTGATGGGTGAGCCGAACAGTCAGGCGACCTACACGATCGGAGATCGCGTGAGAGAGCGAAGAATGACCGAAGAGTCTCCCGGCAAGTACGTGGGCACTTACACCATTCGCCGCAATGACAACTTTGACAACATGGTCGTTTCCGCGAAACTTGTCACTCCGAATGGTGAAACCTACACGACAGAGGCGACGAGCAAATTCACCGCATCCAATGCGACGCTTGAGAAGCCAACCTTTACTTCGCCTGAGGCGAACAGCAAGCTCTCAGAGAACGAAGTCATCTTCGAGGGCCGAGCAGCCCCTGGATCGAAGGTGCAGATCAAAGTGAGCTACGTCAAGACCGTACTCGGCGCGTTCAGAATGAACGGAACTGTGGCCGAAGTCGAAGTCACCGCCGATGACAACGGAGTCTTCCGCACCGACAAAATCGACCTAAACACGGGTCTTGGAAGTGGCGATACAACCTACACCGCCACCGCCGTCACCGTCGGCGCAAACGGCAAGAAGTCCGAGGAGACTCAGCTCATCCTGAAGCGCTAAGTAGAATATGCCCGTGAAGGGCCTTTATGAGTTCGATATGGATGGCTTTCGAGCCATCCATATCGTCGCACACCGGGGATGGCTCGACCCGATTTTTTGGATACTCTCCACAACCGGCCTCGGCTGGGTTCAAGCAATTCTTATCCTTCTACTCCTTCGTTGGAGGTCGACCAAATACTATGTCCTCCCGCTTCTCACTACCCTGTTCGTGTCCGGATTTGTCGTAGCTGACGGCCTGAAATTGTTTATAACTCGGGATCGGCCGAGCAATCTTGCGATCACGATCTTGCAGGACGAATCCGCGTTCTCGCGCAGCTTCCCCAGCGGACACACTTCCACCAGCTTCGGTATCGCATTTATGCTCCTGTTGCTCACCTGGCGAAAGAAGCACGCTTGGGTGGGATACGCCGCCCTTCTTTGGGCTTCTCTTGTCGGGTTAAGCCGAGTCTATCGCGGTTTGCACTGGCCCACCGACGTGCTCGGAGGTGCTTTTGTTGGTGCGTTTTCGGCTGGATTTGTTTATCTTTTACTTAGCCTCCTTGGAAAGTTGACGCATCTTGATTCCCCCGAGGCGTCCTTGTCCGGCATTGAAGCGGGAGACATCTCTGAATAGGATTGCCTTTGCCGCTGCCTGCGCCCAAGTTGGCCTATGTCTCAGCGACAGCCAATTCGGCCACTTCGAGCAATTTGAGGAGAATCTCTACCTCGCAAACGAGGAAATGAATCTCACGCGGATTCCCCGTGATGAGGCTTGGGTCAAACACTTCCTCGATTCCCTGCTCTTCCAAGATCTGCTGCCGGAGAATGCCTCCCTGCTCGACGTTGGGACCGGACCTGGATTTCCGTCCTGGCCCCTGGCCCAAGCTCGCCCAGACCTGAAGGTGGTTGCCCTCGATAGCTCTGGGAAAATGCTTGGATTTCTCCGAAAGAACCCCCTTCCAAACCTGCGAATCGTTCAAGCCAGAGCCGAAGAATGGATGCCGCCCGCGGAATTTGAAGTGGTCACGGGTCGAGCCGTCGCTCCTCTAGCCGTGCAACTGGAGATTTCCGCCCCACTTGCAGCTAAGGGAGGAATGGTCATTCCGATGAGAACACCGGCGGAGGAGCCTCTTCTATCTCAGGACGTGTCGGCGCTGGGACTGGAGCTCGAAAGCGTCCATCGGAGAGAATTAGGTTCCTCCGGCGTTTCGCGTCTGTTCCCCATCTATCGCAAATTCGGACGGAGCAGACCGCGCCGGTCTTGGGCCGAGATGAAGCGCAAGCCGCTATTTTAAGCGCTTCTTCAAGGTCTGCAGATCGGCGCTTTGAGGATCAAGAGCTTCTAGCGCAGCCACATCCTTCTTTGCTTCCGCAAAATGCTTGAGCTCGATGTTTGCCGCCGCGCGCACGGCGTAGAGCGGGGCGTATAGAGCGGCGTCTAACCCCTTGTCGGCATCGGCGATCGCTCCCGCGTAGTCTTTCGCATTCAGCTTCTTTGTCGCCGACTCAAGATAGCGATCCGACTGAGCCTGCATCACCAGCTTCATCAGCGCCAAGCTTTTTTCATGGTGAGGATCGAGCTTGAGGGCAAGTTCCAAATCCGCCTGCTCCGCATCGAGCTGGCGCAATTCACCGAAAATTGCTGCCCGCTGGGAGTAGTAGATCGGGCTGCTTCCGAACATCGAGATGGCTTCGTTGATCCACTTCAGAGCCGCAGGGTAATCGTGCTTGTCGAAGTAAGCGACCGAGAGCAGGTAGCGAGCCTCGACCGAGGAATCCTTCTGAACCGCGTTCGGATTCTCGGGCATGTGCTTCAAACCAGCCATGAGCCGAGATATCGCGGCATCATCTTGCCCGAGCAAGAGATGACACTTTGCGGCACCTAGATACGAGGTGATGTTGGTCGGCTGGTAATCGGCCATGCCATCAAAGATCAAGGCCGAACGGAGCAGCTTGGTCCGCTCATCTGACGTTACCGTGCTGCCAACATCCTTGTGCTTCAGGATGTCGAAGGAAAGATCGTGAGCCTTTCGCGAATACTCGTTGTACTCGTCATCGCTCAGGATCAAGGGCCGTTCGGACGAATTTTGCCCGCATCCGAGGAGCGCCAACACAAGCAGCAAGAGACCGAACGCGCTACGAAGCGACAATATTCACCAACTTGCCCGGGACATAAATTTCTTTCCGAATGCTCTTGCCTTCCAGCTGCGCCTGCACCTTGGAGCTCGCTCGCGCCGCCTCTATGGCCTGCTGTTGAGAAACATCGGATGGCATTTGCAAAGTGTCTCGCATCTTGCCGTTCACCTGCACCGCAATGGTGATCGAGTCCTCGACCGCGAGAGCAGCTTTCGCGACCGGCCAATCCAGGTGATAGGTGAAGCCTTCATTGCCAAGACTTGACCATAACTCATCCGCAGAGTGAGGTGCTGCAGGCGCGAGCAACCGCACAATTGTATCGACCGCTTCGCTGCCAGACAAGCCGTAAGCCCGACTGGGTTCCTTCACCTGACCCTGCAGATCATAGATGGAGTTCACATACTTCATCAACCAAGAAATGTAAGTATTGAACTGAAACTTTTCGATATCGTCGGTCACGTTTTGGATGGTCTGATGAGTTGCTCGTCGTAAGGCTTTGGCGTGCTCGTCCATCTCTTCCAAGTCGATCAGACCTTTCCAATCAGCTTCGTATTGCTGATTCAGTTCTTCAACCAACCGGAAAACTCTTGACAGGAACCGCACCGCTCCCTGCATGCCCTCATTGGACCACTCGACGTCCGCATTGAAAGGAGCCACGAACAACAGGTAGATGCGCAGAGCATCTGCCCCGTACAGTTCCTTAGCTTCATCGGGGGTCACCACATTGCCCTTCGACTTGCTCATCCGCGCCCAGCGCCAGATGAGCTGATCTTCGGGAATCTCTTTGGCTTCGGCATAGGTCACCAAAACTCCCTCTTCCCCCACGCCCAGGCGTTCACCTTCCAGAGGCTTCCGGTAAGGCGTTAAGCCTAAAACCTGACCCTGATTTTCGAGCCGTTGGAATGGTTCCTTGACATTCACCAACCCTGCATCATGAAGCACCTTGGTCCAAAATCGCGCGTAGAGCAGATGCATCACCGCATGCTCAGCACCGCCAACGTAGCAGTCAACGGGCATCCAGTAATTTGCCGCCTTTTCCGACCAAGCCTGCTCCTCATTGTGTGGATCGCAAAATCTCAGGAAGTACCAGGACGAGCAGGCAAAGCCACCCATCGTGTCTGTTTCCCGTTTCCCAAGCCGTCCATCCAGGTCGCAGACGTTGACGAACTCATCGATGTGTGCCAGAGGAGACGAGCCATCGCCAGCCGGCTCGTAATTGTCGACCGGAGGCAGATACACCGGCAAGTCGCTCTCGGGCACCAGCTGAAGTTCTCCCTCGGCGCTGTGGATTACTGGAATCGGACAACCCCAGTAGCGTTGCCTCGAGATCAACCAGTCCCGCAGCTTGTACTGGATCTTGCGTTCGCCGATGCCCAGCGCCTCGATCCACTCGCCTAGCGCTCTCTGGCCTTCCTTGACCTCGCAGCCCGTATACTCACCCGAGTTCACCATGACCCCGTCTTTGGACTCGAAGGGCAGTGATACCTTCTCATCGCCCTCTGAGGGCGCGATGACCTGAACCACGTCGATGCCGAAATTCTTAGCGAAGTCAAAGTCGCGCTGGTCATGGCCCGGCACCGCCATGATCGCCCCAGTGCCATAAGTGGCCAACACGTAATCGGCGAGCCAAATCGGCACCTTTTTGCCATTAGCAGGGTTGATCGCGTACGCTCCGGTGAAGACGCCCGTCTTCTCGCGAGTCGTGGAGGTTCGGTCCGTCTCACTCAGGGTCTTCGCCTGTTCTCGATATTCGCGAATCGCTGCCTGATGCTCAGGCGAAACTCGGGCGCTAATCTGATCCACCAGGGCATGCTCTGGCGACAGCACGCAGAAAGTCATGCCGAAGATCGTGTCGATGCGCGTGGTGAACACATCGAAGGCAAGTTGCCGCTCACCTGATTTCACTTGAGCTGAAGGATCAGCATCCAAGTCGAAGCGGGCATTCTCCTCCTTAACGGAATCCCCCGCAAACTGCACGCTCATACTAAACTGCACGCCTTCGCTGCGTCCAATCCAATTGCGCTGCTGGGCTTTGATGCCGTCGGGCCAATCCAGGGTCTCCAAATCATCGATCAGCTGCTGCGCATAGTCGGTGATCTTGAAGAACCATTGCGGGATCCACTTCTTCTCGACCAGCGCCCCCGATCGTTCCGCCCGCCCCGCAATGACCTCTTCATCGGCGAGCACAGTCTTGTCGACGGGATCCCAATTGACTGCAGCCAGCTTGCGATAAGCCAAACCTCGCTTGTACAGCAGTTCGAAGATCCACTGCGTCCATTTGTAGTAGCTCGGATCGCTTGACTTGAAGGAACGCGACCAGTCGTAGCTGATGCCGATCAAATCCATTTGCCGCTTGTAGTTCGCCGCATATTGGTCGATCATCGGCTCCGGATGGCTCTGCCTCTTGATCGCCTCATTCTCGGCTGGCAAACCAAAGGCGTCGAAGCCCATGGGGTGCAGGACGTTGTAGCCCTGCATGTATTTCATTCGGCAGATCACGTCCGTTGGCACATAATTTCGGCAATGTCCGACGCTCAGCCCTGCACCCGATGGATACGGAAAGAAATCCATTCCATAGAACTTCGGTCTGCCCTCTTCCTCGCGCGTGAGGAAAAGCTCTGCCTCCGCCCATCTCTGCTGCCATTTGCTTTCAAAGGTGGAGGGTTCGTATCGGTCGGCCATGAAGTAATTAGTTTACTTTGCGTCCGCTCGGCTATCTTGGGGGCAACGCAACGCAACGCCGGGAGAGCAAGCTTCCACCGTGTAGAGGATAACCCTGACCCACACAAGCCAAGCCCGAATACCGAATACCGAACGCCGAACGCCGAACACCGAACTACCGACCCCCCAATACTCGACACAGCGCACCGCACGCCGACCTA
>JAEVZK010000128.1 GCA_023392285.1 Armatimonadota bacterium
CGTCGAGACTGAGCGGGGCCAGATCGATTCGACAATGGAGACGAGGCTCGAACTCCTGGAAGGTGGAATGGAGGACGCGGCATGATCGCTCCCGAATTTCAACGATTGCGCCAGACGTTGGCATCCATTCCCTCCGCATCCATTTCGGGAAGCGTTTCCCAATTGGTTGGCCTGGTTGTCGAAAGCAATGGTCCAGATTGCAAGATCGGCGACCTCTGCACCATCGAAACCTCGTCAGGATTTCTGCCAGCCGAAGTCGTCGGTTTCAGGGGTGACAAGGTTCTTCTCATGCCGCTTGGCGAGCTCGATGGAATTGCACCCGGAAATTTGGTGCGGAATTCCAACGCCTGCCTGCAAGTTCCCATCGGGGAGCAACTGCTTGGCCGCGTCATCGACGGTTTGGCTCAGCCGATCGACGGCCTAGGGACCTTGGATACAAAGCACACTTATCCCATCTTCGCTTCACCGCCTAACGCGCTTCAGCGCAAGATGATCAAAGACCCGCTTGCAACCGGCGTTCGGGCGATCGATGGCATCCTCACTCTCGGCGAAGGTCAGCGCATCGGCATATTCGCAGGTTCGGGTGTTGGAAAGAGCACACTCCTCGGCATGATTGCTCGAAACTGCACCGCCGACGTGAATGTGATCGCGCTCATCGGTGAGCGTGGACGCGAAGTCAAGGAATTCATAGAAAACGATCTCGGGCCGGAAGGTCTGGCTCGGAGCGTCATTGTATGCGCCACAAGCGACCAACCCGCCTTGGTGCGCATTAAGGCCGCGCTCGCGGCCACGGCGATAGCGGAGAGCTTTCGGGATCAGGGGAAGAGCGTTCTCTTGATGATGGACAGCGTCACCCGTTTTGCAATGGCCCAGCGCGAGGTGGGTCTCGCGGTTGGCGAGCCGCCTAGCACCAAGGGCTACACACCCAGCGTATTCGCGCTGCTCCCGCGCCTTATGGAGCGAGCTGGTAACAGCGACAAAGGGGCCATCACGGCGCTCTACACGGTCCTAGTTGAAGGCGATGACACGAACGAGCCAATCGCTGATGCGGCTCGATCAATTCTAGATGGCCACGTAGTGTTGAATCGACGACTTACGAGTCGAGGCCACTATCCTCCCATCGACATTCTGCAGAGCCTGAGCCGAACGATGCCGTTCGTTGTCTCGCCGGATCAGATGAACGCCGCACGCGATCTGCGGGAGCTCCTCGCTGCTTATTCCGATGTTGAGGACTTGGTTTCGATCGGTGCTTACAAGGAAGGCACCAAGCCGCTCGCGGATCGAGCGATTCGGATGCAGGAAGGCATCGACGAATTCCTGCGCCAAGACAAAGCCGATGGCTCCCCGTATGATCTCACCCAAAGCAGGCTGATGGAGCTGATGGGATGAAGAAGTTCCAATTTCGACTGCAAAAGGTGCTCGACTATCGCCGAGCCATGGAAGAGAGGGCGCAAGACGCGTACCTCGACAGCCGAGTCGCGCGGCTCGAAGCCGAGGCAGCGGTGGCAGCGGTTGACGTTCGTCGACGCACTCTGCTGTCTTCGAATCAGCAGGACCTAAGCTTTCGCCAGACCCTCGAACTGATGCTTCTGTCGCTGGATGACGAAGAGCGTCAGAAGAAGGTGGTCGTCGAAGTCCTGGCCGATGAAGAGCGAAAAGCGTTGCAGGCTTGGCAGGAAAAGAAGCAAGAGCTTGAGGCTCTTGTGAAGCTGAGAGAGAAGGCCGAAGCTGAGTATGGTATCGAGCTGAATCGATATGAGCAGGCTCAACTCGATGAGTGGACCGTCCAACGGCGAGAAGCATAGACATGAACATGGATTTCAACTTTCAACCTCTGGGCCCAGACAGGATTCGTGAGCGTTATCAAGAACTGCGAGCGCAGGTCGGGCAATCCGAACCGAGTGATCTGGGTGAGTTTTCGGGCATGATGGGGGCGATTGGAGACGGTGAGGCACCGGTGGGTCCGATGCGAATCGACGCTGCGGGTCTTATGATCAAGCCCGAGAGCGCACCAGCAAATCTCAAAGCGATGATCGACAAGGCGGCTGGCGAAAACGGGGTCGATCCCGCTCTCTTGGATGCGGTCGTGGCAGCCGAAAGCAGTTACGACCCGAACTGCCGCTCGGTAGCAGGTGCGATGGGGCTAACCCAGCTTATGCCGCTCACTGCTCAGGAAGTCGGCTGCAAGAATCCATTCGATCCCGAGCAGAACCTTCAGGGCGGAGCGAAGTATCTGAGCAAGATGCTATCGCAATTCAGCAACTTGGACGAGGCGATCGCAGCTTACAACGCCGGACCGGGATCTGTTCGTAAGGCTGGAGGGATCCCGCCTTACAAGGAAACTCAGAACTACGTGCGTCGGGTCATCGACCTTTATAACGCGAAGAGAGCCGGATGAAGAAAGTACTCCTCGTTCTCCCTTTGATCATCATAGGGGTGGTGGCGCTCGCCCTCACAGGTAAGTTGAACATTCCCGGTTTGACTCCAAAGCAAGCAGCAAAGAATGCGGCCGCAATGTATGCGGAAAAGAAGGATCCCATCGCTCCCGCCAAGAAGCCCTCGGCGAAACCAGCCGTCGCGGCCAATCAAACACCAAAGAAGAAGCCGCAGGTTGCGCTGACCCGGTTTGACGCGGTCCAAGGGGCAAGCTCCCTCGCCAAAGTTTGGAACGAGATTCCAATTCCCACCCTCGCGAAGATCGTGAAGCAGTGGAAGGACGGCGACTTAGCCACGGTCCTGGGACAAATGGATACCACTCAGGTCGCCAAACTGATTACGGCAATTGGCGAAGATCAGCCAGCGCGTGCCTCGAGTCTCAGCAAATCGATTCAAAAGCGGAACTCAGTCGTCGAGGTTGCCCAGTAGCCGCGGAATTGCCGAGGACGCTCGGACTTGGCTGAAAAGTTCAACTTTTCATCAATTTATTAGAAGCCGATCCGCAAATTCGGACGTTCTACTTGATAATAAGGGAGAGGTGGAAAATGTTTCGGCAAGTTATTTGTGCACTGGATACCGGCGATGTCGATGAAGCAATCAGCATCACCAAGCGACTGTCAAAGCATGTCGGCACGTTTAAGATAGGCCACGGTCTCACTCTGCAGAGAGGTCTAGGCATCGTAGAGGATCTCAAAGAAGCGGGTGCAGAGCGAATATTCCTGGACCTCAAGTTTCATGACATCCCGAACTCAGTCGCTTTAGCGGTGCGAGAGGCCTGTCGTTACGGAGTTTGGATGATGACGTTGCACATCAGCGGGGGCCCTGCCATGCTGGAAGCTGCGGCGATGGAGGCGAATCAGTGCCGGGAGGATGCGCGCCCGCTCCTGATTGGAGTCTCTGTCCTAACGTCTCTCGACGAGCACACGCTGCAAACCGATCTTGGAGTTAATCGCTCTCTAGAAGAGCACATGGTCTCTCTTTCCCGCTTAGCGATGGATTGCGAACTCGACGGAGTCGTCTGTTCTCCAAATGAAGTGACCGCGATTCGCGCCGCAATCGGCCACGGGGTGATTGTGACTCCAGGCATCCGCCTGGCCGGCGGTGAGACTCACGACCAGATCCGCACCGGCGATCCTTCTTCCACCTTAAAGAACGGAGCGGATTATCTTGTGATTGGCAGAGCTCTCACGAGCGCTCCCGATCCCGCTGCAGCGCTCGAACATTTCGGGTTCAATAAACCCGTTGCGCACTTCTGAACGTCAAGCGCTGCTTGCCTGGTATCGAAACAAGGCTCGCGATTTGCCTTGGAGACGGACTCGTGACCCATATTCGATATGGGTTAGCGAGATCATGTGTCAGCAGACTCAGGTCGCGACCGTGCTTCCCTATTTCCAGCGCTGGATGGAGCGCTTCCCCACCGTCGAGTCATTGGCCGCGGCCTCGGAAGCAGAAGTTCTACCGCTCTGGCAGGGTCTCGGTTACTACTGCCGATGCCGCATGATGTTGTCCTGCGCTCGTCAGGTCGCGGCGACTGGATGGCCGCCGACTGCCGAGGAGCTTCGCAAACTGCCGGGGATCGGAGCATACACGGCGGGCGAAATTGCAGCGATCTGTTTCAACGAGGCTTCACCCGCCGTCGATGGCAACGTGGAGCGCGTCTACAGTCGGTTCAAGGTGGATGGAGAGGGCAGCGCGCGGCTAAACCGTAATGCGTGGAAATGGGCGGGCGAAATTGTCGATAGAACAAGTCCCGGTGATTGGAACCAGGCGCTTATGGAACTAGGGGCGACCATTTGCCGACCCCGGAATCCACTTTGCGCACAATGTCCACTCGCAGCCTCGTGTGCTGCATTTAGGACGGGGACAGCCGAAGATTTGCCAGTTCGGCCAGCCAAGGCGAAAACAACTCACATCACCACCCATGCGTGCGTCTGCATTTCAGAGGGTCTTCTCGGAGTTGAGCAGATCGCCGAAGGCGAATGGTCCCATGGGCTTTGGCGATTTTCTACGCAGGTTCCAGCCGACGCTGAGGAAATTGGCGAAGTCCGCCATGTGGTGACGCGACATCAAATCCGAATGAAAGTACACCTGTGCAGAGGTTGGCATTCCCATCTGCGCTACGTCACCTTCGAGGAACTACGCGAGTTGGGGATGCCGAGCGCGCATTGGAAGGCGCTCGCACTCGCTGATGCTTCGGCAAATCTTCGCCGCTGAATTGACTCTTAAAGTTTTCCAGCTGCTCGTGGTTTCGTTTGACTGTCATCCAAAATTCGCGTTGCTGAAGGAAACTGGATCCGAAAATCAGAGACAGCAGGAGTGGATACACGATTCGCCGAAATCTGCCACTCTGCTTTCCCTTTGGCTTGCGACTTTCCAGAGGGATCTACCTCGAGATGAAACTCCACAATTCTTCTTGGATAACGTGCCGTTCCAACCTGAGCATAGTCCAAGATTTTCGTTTGAATGGATCGCGATCCCACTCTATCGCCAGCGCCAAAGACGATCTCGGTCGGGAAGAATTCATCTCCCAACCTCTCAAAGGAAATAGTTGTTGGCAATCCGCGTGCAGCGCCTCCCGCATCGTTTAGGTTGAGAGTCGCAATGTTGCCTCTTAAAGTTGCATTATAAAAGCTTTCCGCGTTTCCAACGAGTTGCAAGAGCGATCTGCCACCAAGGTTCAATGGCCTCTCGATCAGATCTTCGAGATGAACGAAAAACCCACCGGCAGCCTCGCTGGCAAGATGTTCATCTAAATTAACTCCCAGAGATTTTTGAGGGTTGCGGACCAATACACCAAAGAGTCTGTCCTCATTGCGAGTCAGACCAAACCACCTCTCACCATCGAAACTCTGCTGCTTCGCTTCGGACCCCTTCCAAGATACGTGATACAAGCGATCGGCAACCTCGCTGCGCCAAGTTAAGGTGTTATCGCCACCACTGAGAGAGGGACCACTAGATGTTCTCTGTCCTTCAATGACATAAGCAGGTGTACTCGCTAGCTTTTGAGCGGCAGAGCGCCATCCCCCAATGATGGTGCGAGGGCTGATCGTTTGCGCGCATCCGGTAAAGGGAATTAACGCAAGAAGACAGCCTAGGCCCAAGACCTTTCTCGACAATTTACAGGCTGCAATCGTATTGATATCCTGGCGTTTCTTCAAAAGACCCCGCGCATCCCGTCATCCAATATCGATAAAAGTTTCCACATTCGCGCTTATTGGAGCGGCACGTAGAATTCACCTGATGCTTACAGGCGAGCATTGTCACATTCTTATCCGAAACAAATTTCTCTGAACCGCTCGGAACTCCGCCGGAACCCGTATCATGACATGCGACATCTTGACAAGTGAAAGTTGGTCCAGATGTATCGCAGATCGAATTACGGTAGCTATAGCAGGGAATTTGCGCCACTGGATCGTCACCGTGATAAGGTGGGCGACTTGCTGAGATGACTATCGGGTACATGGCAATCACCACAACTCCAGCGATAAAAATGGTGTTCGTCCAACCTTTCATTGTGGATTCTCCGGCAGATCAGCCTGAATGCAGGTTGCTTCAGTCGCTTGTGCAGTCTTCACTGCGGTGACAAAAATGGCGGCAAGCGAGAGTAAAGCGATCGTGGCGGCAAGTGCTTTAGGTTTCATAGGCTCTCCTGCTTTAATTCTATAACAGACCTCGAAAAGTGGCAGCAAATTTACTATGTCTGGCACTTTTACCAGGTGCGAAACGCGGTAAATTTCACCTGCTGCTGGTGGGCAAGGAGAGACTCGAACTCTCACCCCGTGAAGGACTGGAACCTAAATCCAGCGCGTCAACCAATTGCATAGGCCTATGCTTTGGTAAAGGTGATTGGCTGGGCTGGCGACTCCATAGAAGTCCCGTCTCCGGACAGCTTCAGCGAGATCTCCTGACCGTCGCCCCCAGGGGGGATCGGCTGCCCGTTGCGCTGCTCTGCCTTCAATTGAACCGTGTGATCCTTGTATGTCCAGCGCCCGGTGGTCTTGGTGCGACCGTGAGCTCAAAGGTATGATCCGCCGCCAGATTAAGGCTTACCGCGGGCGCGTGGCCGCCGAAATCGTTCTTCGTGGATTCAGCGCTAAATTGCCCATTCCAGTGACCGACTAAATTCGGCTCCTTTTTTCCGCAAGCGGTTAACACCAGCACGGCAAGTACGATAATGATTATTTCTCTCATTTGATTTCCCACTTTTTTTTGGATTGCTTCGTTCCTTACGTGGACGGTAGCGCTAAGACGCTCGCCATGCTGGAGTTCGCCCTGAGGCACACGCGAAAGCACCGGCAGTTAGAACGGCTTATCGTGACACTCCCCTTCCTTTCCATTACCGACCAAACTTTTGTTGACTATAGGAAACCCGCTCAAAGTATAGCTCACCATTCGCGCAGCTCGACTAACCTTTATTGTAGAAGAGGTCTTCAGTGCACCCACCGAGACAGTCTTCTATGCGTCGCTTTGGCAGGGCGTAGAAGGAGCCGTCCATACGAATACGGTAGATGGGACCTTTCATGCGCGGCCCGTGCGAATTGGCAAGGTCTTCCCCTCCCACGACTGAACGGTCCCAGGCCACGACCTCCCCGATCCAAGGGCTTGCGAGCATTCCGACCTTAGAATCTTTACGTAATTCCAGATTGTAGCGGTCGCCGGTCCAGGAGTCGTCTGGGAGCATGGTGCGAAGGTACGGGTAGCTCACCATGTAATTGACTCGCGGAGCGTACCCATGCGGCCCACACGGAGCAGGCGTCCAATCACCGGTAACTGAGTCGGCCTTGCGAGGATCAAGGGGGGAGCCGTAGACCTGCCTCGATCCGGCGTAACTCAAAACTTCCGGCAAGAGTTCGGGAGACCGGTCGTTGTTGTCGTTCTCGTAGACGGTTACGGCAGCGTAGAGCTGGCGCATGTTGGAGATATCCACGGTGCCTTTCGCCAAACGTTTAGAGCGAATGAGGACGGGAAACAAGAGGGTGGCGAGAATGGCGATGATCGCAATCACCACCAAGAGTTCAAGCATGGTAAACCCGGTACGCGTTGTGGTGTTCATTATCCCAACTCCTGTTGGTGTAGACGGGTTAGACCACTCCGAAGTGCGGCAACGGCACTCCAAAGCCCCCTATGAACAGGTTCCGCAAGGAGTCCGCAGTAGAGGCCATAGGGTGCCATGATGAGCCCAGCGGCGTCACCGTGCCTGACGTAGCCTCCGAAAGCAAACTGGCCATACACCGCCCCCGCAACCGTCCATAAAACTACTCGGAGCCACCAGGAGCGGTCAATAAACGCGAGGAAGAGTATCGGCGAGAGCAAAGCTCCAAGAAGCCACCCAAGCCGGAACGAATCGGCAACTGCCAATTTGAACCCGGTCATCCCATACCCAAGGGGGTCTTCCAAGGCTACTCCCGAAGGGCCGGCCCAGAATGGCGCAAACAACCCGGAGCAACCAGCAACGACGGTTGCAACAAGTACGCCGAGAATCGATCCCGCGATGTTGGATAGCAACCTCTTGCCGAGATGCTTGAGTTTCTCCAGGCGGTTTGGTTTCATAGGGTTAGGGAGTGCAGGTCGGTGGGACCGGGCTTGCGATCCAGTACCCAGTTTGAACAGCCGCATCACAACAGGCCTTGGGGTTAGCAGGGTTGAAGGTGCCACAGTTGTTAAACACGTAGGTCGAGACACCGGGACAGCACCAGATGTCACATGAAGCGTCGTACACCCAGTCCCAGTTTCCGGTCGGGTTGCATTTGTTGAGTGTTGCTGCTTGGCACATTGCGACGTTGCGTGAGCCACCGTACGTTCCACCCGGACAGGGTGAAACCGGGTTAGTCACTAACGCCAAGAGCGTCGCCGCCAAGGTCATGAGCATTAGGGCCGTGAGGATTATCTTTTTCATGAGTTACTCCTTGCTGCTAGGTGCAGCGTCCGTGAAACACTATAGAGAAAAGCCTGTATCCATTGCTGATCGTTCGTCCACCCGGACTCAAACGAGAGAATATCGCCGCTGCGGGAGACGATGAGGAAGGTAGGGGTGTGGTAAAAAGTTTCAGGCTCGAACGTGATGTCCGCAAAGACGCCCCGTGTTGTCTGTCCGGGCTGCGGCAGTTCGAGGTAGCGACAGGGAATTTTCGCCTGAGCTTCAAGATAGGTCTTTGCCTCCACACAGGGCGGGCAGGTGCTTCTGCCGACGCATACGAGCACGGGTTCTTTTAGTTTTTCGTGGAGCACTACCCCGAGGTCTTTGAGGTTCGCACCTTGCCAGTTGCGTACCGTTGGGCCCTTCTGGGTCGCCCCGCGCACCACTTCAGCCGCCTCTGGGGAACTTGGTAGCGCAACAACCGTGAGTACGGCAAATCCCGCAAGCGATGACACGAGCGCCGCTGCCGCGAGCCGGGGCCTCGCTACCTCAACCGAGTAGGTTTGACTACCGAATAATGTTGAACCCACCAGCGAGAAGTTCACTGATGCGACAAGCGCGCAGGGAAAGCAGTCCACCGATGCAGCCGTGAGAACAGCTACGATCTGCCAGGTCGTGATGAGGCAGGCTCCGGCCACCAGTACGGCGTGCGCCTCCTTCATTTGCCGGAAGACGGCGGCCAGGGCCATGAGTGACAAGAGAAGGAAGCCAAGGAACGCAGCATCGATACCGGCGATAGTGAGGGCCGGGCAAGTAGGGCATTGATGCGTCCATTTCCACCAGGCACTCCCCGCACCAACGGCAAGAATCCAGGAGGCGTGGCGGTAGACGAGGCGGCTACAGATTGCGCCAAGCCACACGCCAACAAGACTAGCGAGGGCAAAAGACGGAAGCGCTGGTTTACTCGTTGGAACCGCCGAGTCGAGGAGGGCAGAAATCTTGGCCGGATCGGTTTCCGTGGCGACAGTCGAGCCTCCGTGGTCAATCACCAACACCAAATCAGGTGGCTGAACCAGGTTGAGATCCGTGAGCATGGACGCTCCGAACTCTGAGTGCTGCCTTGCGTAGGTTACGTGCGCCCCCAAAAGACTAGCATTCTTGATAGAGGAATCGAGGGATTCGGGCCGGTCGGATAAAACAAGGTAGCGCGCCTTCGTGGAAGGCCCAGCAAATCGCTCGTAACCGGCACTTACGATGAGCCACCCTACCGCGACAATCAGCAGGAGTGACCAAACACGGACTAATTTAGCAGTCACTGTCCTATGCCGTCCAATTCGAGACTAACCACCTCGTACACCCACATACTAACAGAATCATTTCTTATTGGATAACGTGCCGTTCCGATCTGAGCATAGTCCGAGATTTTCGTTTGATTGGATCGCGATCCCACATTTTCGCCAGCTGCCAAAGACGATCTCGGTCGGGAAGAATTCATCTCCCAACCTCTCAAAGGAAATAGTTGTTGGCAACCCGCGCGCAGCGCCTCCCGCATCGTTTAGGTTGAGAGTCGCAATGTTGCCTCTTAAACTTGCACGAACGCCGTCGTAGCTCTGCTGCTTCGTTGCAGACTCCTTCCAGAAACATTGTAATGGTGACACGACACCTTGCTGCGCCAAGTTAAAAGACTATCTGCGCCATGGAGAGACGGACCGCTAGACGTTCTAGATCCTTCCATGACATAGGCTGACGTACTCGCAGGCTTTTGAGCGGCAGAGCGCCATCCACGAATGACGGTGCGAGGGCTGATCGTTTGCGCGCATCCGGTGAAGGGAATTAACGCAAATAGGCAAACGGGCGTAATCGCGGCGACAAATGCTTTTGGTCTCAAGTGTGCTCCTGCCTCTATTCTATAGCAGAAGTAAAAGGATTTCACTTAAGTCTGAACAACAAGCATTTTTACTAGGTGCGCAAAGCAGTAAATTTCACTTGATGCTGGTGGGCAAGGAGAGACTCGAACTCTCACCCCGTGAAGGACTGGAACCTAAATCCAGCGCGTCTACCAATTTCGCCACTCACCCGGAACGCAGAGATTACCCGCCGCGACGCTAGACGGTTTCCAAGGTGATCTGGTCGTTTGTGAAGACACAGATCTCTCCTGCGATGCGGAGCGCCTCCCGGGCGATCTGCTCGGCCGACATCTCGGTATTTAGCACGAGAGCGCGGGCGGCGGCAAGCGCATATGGCCCGCCGGAGCCGATTCCTGCCACCCCGTCATCGGGTTCGATGACATTGCCATCTCCGCCGACCAGAAGCAAGCTCTCCTCGTCCGCTACCAGCATCAAGGCGTTGAGCTGGCGAAGAATTTTGTCAGTCCGCCAGTCCTTGGCAAACTCGACGGCTGCGCGCCGCAGGTTTCCTCCGAACGTCTCCAGTTTGGATTCAAAACGGTCTTGGAGCGACTGAGCGTCGGCAACGCTCCCGGCGAATCCACAGACAACTTTGCCGCCCGCGAGCCGGCGTACCTTTTTTGCACGGTGCTTTAGGATCGTCGCTTCACCGAACGTGACCTGTCCATCGGCAGCAATCGCGGTTTGGCCGTTGCGGCGAACACCAATTACCGTAGTTGAACGAAACATGTCCATCACGTTACCGCACACCGAATGAAGGGATCGAACGTCTTTAATCCTGAGATGAACAGGGTGGATCAGGCAATCAAGTGGGGAGCTCTCCTGGTCTGCTGCATTTTCATCGTAGCGGCGTGTTTTCTCCTCATCAACGGTTCGCCCATCGCAGGATGGATCATGCTGTTCTGCCTCGTCGTGCTAGGCTTCGTGGGCGTGTCGGCAATCAATCTGGCCCAGCAGCGAGAGGATGTTTACTTACGGAAAGTCGGTGAAATCGCTCGGCTCCACGAGCGGCTCGATCAGCAACAGACGGCGGTAGACACGCTGGCAGACGGGCTGGACGCCGCCATATTTATCTGTGACAAACAGGGCAGTCTCAGGTACGCGAACCGCCATGCGAAGGAAATGTTCCGTTTCGACTCGATCCAAGGAAGGACGATCCTCTCCGCCACCCTCTCCTACGACCTTGAACGATTGGTCCTCGACTCTTCAGAGAAGGAACAAGCCCTCGATTCGGAACTATCATTCAGCTTCCCCGAGGAGCGAACGGGAATCGCGCGGGTTTGGCCCGAAGAAGATGCCGATCGCATCTTTGTCTCCATCTATGAGATCACGAGGCTTCGTCGGCTGGAAAGAGTTCGGCAGGATTTTGTGTCGAACGTTAGTCACGAGCTCCGCACGCCGCTGACCCTCATCCGCGCAATGGCCGAGACGCTGCTGGATGAAGCCGCCCCCACTGATGAGAAATCGGAGAAGTACCTGAAACAAATCATGGGCGAGGTGGACCGTCTTGCAAGCCTCACCAACGATCTCTTGATCCTGAGTTCTGCGGAGTCCAATCCGGTGCGCAAACAGAGCTGCGACATTGCGAATGTCTTCCGCACCGTAATCAGCCAACTGCGCTCGAAAGCGGAAGACAAGGGCTTAAAACTGCGCTACGACGGCCCCAGCGGCAGTCTAATGATCGAGGCGAACATGTCGCAGATGACGCAAGTCGCGCTGAATCTAATTGACAACGCCATCAACTATTCGCCATCCGGCGAGATTGTGGTTCACATTCAAACCGGCGATCCGGTGCGAATCTCGGTGCAGGATCAGGGAATCGGCATATCCAGTGAGCACGTCCCTCGCATCTTTGAGCGCTTTTATCGCATCGACAAAGCGCGCAGCCGCAGCACGGGCGGCACCGGCCTTGGGTTGAGTATCGTCAAGCACATCGTCGAATCCCACGGCGGCACGATCGGAGTCGACTCAAACCTGAATCAAGGCTCCACGTTCTGGATTACTCTTCCCATAGGCGATTGACGAGCTACTTCTGCATACTGACCGTGTAAGACGTCGACCCAGCCGTCGCATCGCTCTCGTTGCCAACCTTATCCACCACCGTCACCGCGACCGCGGTGGCGTCTGCAGGTGCCGTGACAACCGGCTCCGCCGAGTCGAACAGACGTCGCGACCATTTACCGGCGACCTGCGAGTACACGCTCACCCAGCGCAGGTTATCGCCGCCTCCGGCAGGACTCCAGAAGTAGCTGACAACACCGCCCGACTTGTCGCCCGTGGCACGGAGGTTCGGCTTCTGAGGCACACTCCCCGACGCAAGCCAAGGCGAAGCGGGAACCAGAGCCGACTGCGCGTACAGCTTGTCCAGAGCCGTCGTCACCCCGTTCCAATTCTTCATCAGCGCCTTCATACTGAAATGCACATTGCCTGTCGCGCCGACCTGATCGCGCGTCGCCTGAACCTGATCTGCAACTTCCGAAGCCGGCCAGTTTCCTTCCTCGGGCGAAGTGCGACTCGTAAAGTTCCCCGGCCACAAGTTCCGCCCAGCCTTGTTCTGCTCCGCCCACCAGCGAAGAAGCACCGGATAGGATTGCGCCGTTTGTTTGATCGGCCAGTAAAGCTGAGGCGTCAGATAGTCGCACCACCCACGCTGGAACCACTTCAGCGCGTCCGCATAAAGTTCGGCATACTGGTCAACTCCTGCTTTGATCGAGCTTGGATACCCCGGCCGATAGATTCCGAACGGGCTGATCCCGAATTTGACCCAAGGCTTGATCTTGTGAATCCCCGCGTTCAAGTCCTCGACGAAGCTGTTGACATTATCTCTTCGCCAATCGCCGCGCGAGAGCTTTCCACCCGCCGCGCGATATTTGTTGTAGCTGCTGTCATCCGGGAAATCGGCACCTTTGGCGTACTCCTTGTAAGGATAGAAATAGTCGTCGATGTGAATACCGTCGACGTCGTAGCGCTTAACCACGTCCAGCATCACCGCCAGCGAATGCTGCTGCGTCTCCTTCTCGCCAGGATCCATCCACAAGTAATCGCCGTATTTCTTCACGATGTTCGGCTTCGCATTGCTGATGTGGTCCATCGTGCAAAGCGACTCCTGCTTCGGATGACGGGCGCGATACGGGTTGAACCAGCAATGCAGCTCCAGGCCACGCCGATGCGCCTCCTTCACGAGAAACTCCAGCGGATCCCAATAAGGATTCGGCGCGCGACCCTGCTTGCCCGTAAGAAATTCCGACCAAGGCTCCAACTTCGAGGCGTAGAGCGCATCGCAGCTCGGCCGAACCTGCCAGATCACTGCGTTCATGCCGACTTCCTTGCACTTGTCCAGAATCGCCAGTGCTTCTTTCTTTGCCTGGTCGGTCGGGATTCCGGGCTTGGAAGGCCAGTCGATGTTGGCCACCGTTGCAACCCAAACCGCTCGAAACTCACGGGGAAACTTTGGAACCTCCACATTTCGAGGGGCAATGAGAGAGGCGGCAATCAACGTGAGCATGCTCATAATCAACTCCATTTTTGCCCAGTTCGCTCCGGCTAGAGGGAGATTCCCCTTTAAAAGAGTACGCTTTGCAACGTGAGCTCTGATGAAACCTTACACGTAGGCCACCTCGCCGCAAGGCTTGTCTTGCTGGCGCTCCCCATGGGTCTGGTTCTGGATGAAGTCATCGTTCAGGGCGAGGGAGTTTCCATTCAAAAGCACCCCTTCACCGTCCAGCTTGACAACCCGGGCACGCTCGAAGTTCGCATCGGCGAGAAGCAGCTTGCCGCGTTCCTCGAAAAGAAAGCTCCGGGTGGGCTGAGCGATTTCCGCGTCAAGCTCACCAATGATGAGATTCACGTGGAGGCGAACGCCCGCATCATCTTCACTGTCGGGGTCACCGCGATCTGTACCCTGCGCATCGTGGACGGCCGCCAGTTATTCGTAGATCTTGCCCGTCTCGACGCCATCGGAGGACAGAGCACCTTCAACATGGTCCAGGCTCAGCTGGACAAAATCAATCCGGTCCTCGATGTCGATGATCTGCCCGTGAATGCCGTCCTCACCAAGGTCGAATCGAATAGTGTGCTGACCCTTTACGGATTGATCTCGCCTAAGGCAGAATAGAACATGAAACATTTTGGCCCTATTCTAATCGCCGCAGGGATTGCGGCGACCGTACTTCCCTCCCTCGCCGCTCTTCAGAGTCCTGCCGATAAGTCGGAAAATCTTAGCCGCCTTAAGCAATTGGCGACGGGGATGTCGATGTACTCCATGGACTGGGACGACCAGTTCCCTGCCGTTCAGGACACCCCAAGTGCGTTCGCCGTCGAGTTTCCCTATGTCAAGGACATGAAGGTCTTTAAGAGCCTCACCCCCGGCTCGCGCTTCCTCTTTAGTATGGCGATTGCGGGAGTTAATGTTGAAGACATCGGCAATCCCAGCGCGACAATCATGTTTTATGACGAGAAGCCTTGCAGCGATGGGAGACGCGCCGTCGCATTCGCGGATGGCCACGCCAAATATGCTGCGCCCGACGAGTGGGCAAAGGTGTCACTCTCACTGAAAAAGAAATTTAAGAAGAGCGGAAAGCCACTGCCTAACAATCTCTGGAAGCAAATGTGGCCCCACACGCCGCCGCCGAAGTAGGATGGTCGAATAGTCTCTCATCCCTCGGGGGCGAACGTCCGCATGATCTTTACACGCGCCGATCAGGCGGCGCGTAATCCCTGCGGCGCTGCGGCCGGGCCGTAGATCGCGGCCGGCTTCGAAGGAGTCTAGGAAAGCGGAACCCAGATTCCGGCAACTTTGACGTTTCCATCCGTTTCAGCAGCTACGACGAGTTCCGAAGGAATATGGGAAGCGTGCCTAATCCGAGAGCTCGGCCGGGGTGAAATTCGCGCCGAGAGGATCGTTTCATGGATCTAGAAAGCATCGGAATGGCTCTAAAATGTTCTGGAATGGCTCTAAAACGT